>CAZDFM010000377.1:0-3655 GCA_964504465.1 uncultured Pseudobdellovibrionaceae bacterium
CAGGCCGAAAAGAAAGTTCAAGAAGTTAAAAGAGAAAGAGCAAAGCAGCAAAAGAGCGTCGGAACTCTGACTGATCTTGCGACACTTGCTCCTTTTGAAGACGTTGCAGTTATTCAGCGGCGATTTTTGCCAAAGACTGGACGGTTTGAACTTTCTCCGAATGGAATGATCACCCTGAACAACCCTTTCTTCACGAATATGGGTTTAGGCTTTAGGGGCGCCTACTATTTCTTAGAAAAACACGGAGTCGAATTACAATATTTTATGCTTTCGAATTCCTCTCGTGCAGTGACCAAAAACCTAGAAGAGAAACGAAGTGTACGAACCGCAAGTTTGACGGTCGCAAAAAGTTATATGGGTGCAGCCTATAAGTGGAACCCGATTTACGGAAAAATGACATTGATGAATAAAACCATCGTTCCATTTGATCTGTACTTCACATTGGGCGGCGGTTTAACGAGCACTGATGAGACTGACGGCGAAAGCACAGTACACATTGGAACGGGACAAGCTTTTAGTTTGTCAAAGATGATCGCGATTCGCTGGGACCTGACCTGGAACTTCTATGCAGCAAAGGCTACCGATTCAGCCGGTAAACCAGTGACTAACAACCAAGATGATCTATTTCTCTCACTTGGAATGAGCTTCTTCTTTCCGGAGGCTAAATACAGATGATTAAACTTTCGATTTTCAACAGAATTTGTCTAGGCGTGGTAGTCGCGAGTTCGACAATGTTACTACCTGAAGCTCACGGTCAAGGCACTCAAGCTGCGACGGTTAGTGAGAGCTCGATTGATGTGGCTCAGAACACAAGACGACGAAGTGCACCTCGCACTCGTAGTGGTAGAGCCGCTCAAAAGCGAAAAGCCGCACCTCGCACTTCTACAAATTCGCGCTCAGCAGCCCCCGTTTCGAGCAGTGCAGGGGACCAAGATTTAAATCGCGCGCTACAAATGGCAAAAGCGGGTCAGTACCAAGAAGCCTCAATGCGATTATTTCAGCTTAGCTATACGCCTCGTTATCGCGCTAAACGTATGCAGATTAAATATATTTTGGGTCTCATGCTGTATCAGATGAAGTTAAATCAGGTTGCAGCCTTCCAATTTATTGCAGTCGTAAAAGATGGTGCAAACCAGTATTTAAAGCAAGCGCTCGAAAAGCTTTCACTCGCGGCCGACGGTCTCGGGGATGATACACTTTTAAACTACGCAATTTCTCGAGTAAAAGTAGATGAGTTCCCTCGGGTTCATCGCGACATGCTTTCCTATCGGATTGGTGAGTTTCAATTAAGAAATAAGCAATGGGATGAAGCTGCCGCTAATTTTACTCGAGTACAACGAAGCAGCAATCTATTTCCAAAAGCTAAATACATGGAAGGCTTGTCTTACGCTGAGTCAAATCAGGCGCGAAAAGCGGTTATGGCCTTCAATGATTTAATTCAAGCTCGCGAGACCTCGGGTGTGACAGATCCAGCTCGCGTTGCAGCAGTAATGGGTAAGGCGCGAAGTCTTTATCAATTAAAAGATTGGGACGGAGCTATTGAAAATTACCGTGAAGTCCCCCGTGATACTCAGTTCTGGCACGACACATTGTTTGAATCAAGCTGGGCTATGCTACAGTCAGGACGATTCCGGTCGGCTCTGAGTAACTTTCACTCATTACATTCTTCTTATTATGAAGACACTTACCTTCCTGAGTCTTTGTTACTTCGCTCGATCGTATATCTTTATATCTGTAAATATGACGAGATGGAGAAGGTCTTAAATCTTTACAACAAGATCTATAAGCCCGTTTATAAGGGGATTGAAACTACACTGTCGTCTTATAGAGACCCAGTTCAGTACTTTAATGAAGTAGTTCGAGTTATTTTAGATTACAAAAAGAACGGCGACGAAATCAACAAGAGCAAATATTCGATTCCGTTTCTAGTGGTGAGACGTATTTTGCAAGAAGGCGACTTCCAAACTTCTTATAACTACATCAAAAAACTTTTGGACGAAAAACGAGCAATTCAAGCTATGCCTCCGCAATGGAGAACCTCTGCTTTAGGCAAATATTCTATGAAAGTCGTCGACACTCGACTTTTAAAAGCTCGTCAACGAGCCGGAAGACAAATTAAAACGCACATGGAAAACCTTAAAGAAGAACTCGTTGAGTTATTCGAACAAGAAGGATTTATCCGTTACGAAATGATTAACGGTAAAAAAGAAGCCCTTAAAAAGAAAATCGCGGGCAAAGACCTTCCTGAACAACAGATTGATGAAAAAAGCAGTCGTGATTACTACATCCAAAACGGCTACGAATACTGGCCATTTAGAGGCGAATACTGGTTAGATGAATTAGGAAATTACCATTACGTAGGGACGCAGAGCTGTGAATAAGAAGAACTTCAGTCATTTACTGCTAACGAGTGTTTTAGCTTTTGCTGTGCTTGGCTCAGGGCAAGAGGCTATTGCGCAAAAGAAGAAGGCGGCTCCCGCTAAAAAGAAAACTGTGGGTGAACTCCTCAAAAATATCGAAAAGAACACAGCAAAAGTTGAAATCAAAAAGCAAAAGAGTTCGCTTCCCCAATTCAGTCCAATGCAGCAACAACAGCGTGTGAACTTACAGGCCGTTCAGCCGCCCTCAAGGTCAACACTCTATTATGAAGAAGGTACCAACGAAGGCGAACTCGATAAAGTAACTGACGAAGGAATTCGCCAACTTTATAAGCTTTCTCAGCAATTTAAAACAAGTAAACGTCGTGGTGAACTTTGGCTCCGATTAGCAGAGCTTTATGTAGAGAAAGCACGTCTCATTGAATACCGAATCCAAACCAAATATGACGAGCAACTTGCGGCATATAACGCAAAACAGACATCTACTCGGCCGCGCTTGAATTTAAAACCAGCGCAAGAGTATAACCGAAAAGCTATTCAACTTTATGAATGGTTTTTGCGGGACTTTCCAAAAGATCCAAAAATTCCTCAGGCTTTATTCTTCTTAGGTTACAACTACTTCGAACTTAACAACGAAGATACCGGGAAGAAGTATTACGAACAGTTAGCAAAGAGCCATCCAACAAGCCCCTACGTCGATGAAACTAACTTTGCCCTAGGTGAATATTATTTCGACAAAACAAATTTTAAAGTCGCCCTCACTCACTATGCAAAAGTAGCCCGAAATAAAAGAGCTCGTTTGTATTCGTTTGCTCTTTATAAGGCCGCTTGGTGCCAATACAAAACTGGCGAGGTCAAATCAGCACTTCGTTCACTTGAGCAAGTAATCCGAGAAGGACGTCAGGCAAAAGGAAAAGAAGACAGAAGTTCGGGTGGTGTAAGCCGGATTCGCTTAGGTTCAGAAGCTGTTAAGGATTTGGTAATTTTCTACGCTGAAGCAGGAACCGCCGAGGGAGCGCAAGCTTATTTCGACCGTGTTGTAGGTCCCAAAAATACTCCTAAGCTTCTCGAGAAATTAGCTTATTACTATGTTGATACCGGAAACAAAAACGGGGCTCGACTTATTTTTAAAGATCTCATTGCATCCAACCCGAATGCGCCAAAAGCCTACGATTACCAGTATCAGATTGTATCCATCTATACAGCCGCTGGAGCATCGCCGACATTTAGACAAGAGTTGTATGCTTGGATCGACGGGTACGGTCCCGAAAGCCAGT
>CAZDFM010000378.1:0-3636 GCA_964504465.1 uncultured Pseudobdellovibrionaceae bacterium
TGGCGGAGGAAATATGTTTAGAATCGGTATAGCTGCTGCAGTTTTGACGGTTGGAGCGCTTAACTTTGGGTGTGCGTCGAACGAAAAGAAATTTGACGACAATTCGCTGATGTATTTGGAAGAAGTTGAAGGCGAAAAAGCGTTGGATTGGGTGAAGGCACAAAACGATCGAACGCTAAAGGTTCTGGAAGAAGATCCACTTTATAAACCTTTCTTTGAGCAAGCCAAAACGATCCTCAATGCGCCCGACCGGATTCCATACGGTAAAATTCAGGCTGGTTTTGTCTACAATTTTTGGCAAGACGAAAAACATGTGAGAGGTTTGTGGCGCAGAGCTAGCCTCGAACAGTATCGAGCAAAGTCTCCTCGATGGGAAACGTTGATTGACGTAGACGAGTTGGCCAAAACCGAAAATGAGAACTGGGTTTTTAAACGCTCGGATTGTCTCGCACCCGACTATAAACGCTGCCTGATTTTTCTTTCTCGGGGAGGGAAGGATGCGGGCGTCGTCAGAGAATTCGATATTCAGTCCAAGAAATTCGTGAAAGACGGTTTCGTTTTGCCCGAAGCTAAAAGTTCGGTCGCTTGGGTCAATGAGAATGAACTTATAGTAGCCACAAACTGGGGTGAAGGGAGCTTAACGGAATCAGGTTACCCACGAATTCTCAAACGCTGGAAGCGGGGAACTCCTCTTGATTCAGCAACGACGATTTATGAAGGGGACAAAAAATCAGTCCACGCGTCTCCTGTTTCGGTGATTCGACCGGAAGGAAGCTATTTATTCATTCTTCATGCAGTTGGCTTTTATGAGAGTGAAGTTTTCTTGATGAAAGACAACGTTGAAATAGTGAAAATTCCTATTCCGCTTCAAAGTGATTTTGTCGATGTCTTTAAGGGGCAGATGATCATTAAACCAAGAAAAACTTGGAGTCACAAAGATGCAGGCGAAGTCGTGGAATTCGCTTCGGGAGACTTAGTTTCATTTTCGATACTCGACTTTTTAAAGAATAAAAAGCTGACGCAAGTGCATTCAATCTTTCGGCCAACTGACAAAATGTCGTTTGAAGGTTCAGGTTCGGGCCGAGATGTCTTGTATGTTTCTTACTTAGATCAAGTTGTAGGAAAGATTCTGGATTTTAGATTTGAAAATGGGAAATGGGTTTCTAAGCCGGTACCTTTAGATTCTCAGGGAACTGTTGAGTTGGTTTCGACAGATTCATTTAGCCATCTATCGCTTGTAAATTACGCGAGTTACCTTCGGCCATCACAAGTTTTTATCTTAAATTCGAAGTCAAATTCTTTAAAGCTTGCACGACAGCTTCCACCTAAATTCAATACCGGGGATCTGATAGTAGATACATTAAGTACAAAGAGCAAAGATGGGACAGAAGTTCCGTACTTTTTGATTCGTAAGAAATCTCTTAAATATGATGGCAAAGCTCCTACACTTCTCTATGGATACGGAGGGTTTGAAATCTCTCTTACGCCGTTTTATTCGCCGACAATTGGAAAACTTTGGCTCGAAAAAGGCGGAGTATTTGTAGTCGCCAATATCCGTGGAGGCGGAGAGTTTGGACCGCGTTGGCATCAAGCGGCGCTTAAAGAAAATCGGCAAAGAGCATTTGATGATTTTATTGCTGTTGCTGAAGATCTTATTGAAAGGAAAGTTACCTCGCCAGCCCACTTGGGTATTCAGGGTGGATCAAACGGAGGATTGCTTGTTGGGGCAACCTTCACACAACGCCCTGAACTTTTTCAAGCTGTCGTCTGCCAAGTTCCATTATTGGACATGCTTCGGTATCACTTGTTATTAGCTGGAGCGAGCTGGAAAGCAGAGTACGGCGATCCGGAAGTTAGTTCAGAGAAAAAATTTATTCAAACCTATTCACCGTTTCAAAATCTAAAATTTGAAAAAACATATCCTGAAGTTCTTTTTGTGACTTCTACTAAAGACGACCGCGTTCATCCTGCTCATGCAAGAAAAATGGCGGCTAAAATGGAAGCGATGGGAAAGAGTTTTTTATATTATGAAAACATTGAGGGTGGTCACTCGGCGACAGCTAATCTTATTCAGCGCGCTCGAAAGACCGCATTAGAAATGGTATACCTGAACAGGAAACTAGGTCTTTCGCCGGCTCCAGCGAAATAGTGGGTTTATTTTTTGATAGGTTTATTTGCGGAGGGTACAGACTTGCCCTCCGAAACAGGTTCCGCGGGTTTTGCGGCAGAAGGTTCGGGAGCCGCAGGTGAGAGAGGCTCCTGAAGTTTTTTAGGGGCTTCCTTAAGGACATAAGTGCGACCTAGTTCCCAAGTCATATTCCCAGTTTTTAAATCAATAAGATTATACTGAACAATTGCTCCTTCGTTTCCTTCATCTTTCCAGTCGAGAAGTAAGACCTCCAGACGGTGGTCGCCATCCTTATGAACTTTTACCGGCGAAGTGATTTTTTTGATCCAATCCCGAGCGGTGGAAGTGCCGCCGATGAGAGCCACTTCGCGGATTCGCTCCCAGCCAGGAGGCATCTTTTTCTGTTCGATGAGGAGCTGAAGGTCTTTCTCCCAAATGAGCGCAAGGCGTTCAGCTTCGGAAGCATTTTTTAGTTTTATGAGCTCGACGACCTCGAGGCCAAAGTATCCGAGTGCGAGGATGCTGATGAAAAGAAATAAGAAGGAAAGGAGCTTTTTAATAACGGCCATATAAACATCATAGAGGTAGTGGCGGAGACCAAAAAGGGCTTTTTGTACAAGGATTCGCGAATTTTTGGAATTGCGAAGTAATTCGCCAACTTAGAAACCCGATTATTGCCTCAACTTTTGACAGGAAGCTTTTACAGGTGGCAGGTATTGTGCCTACCCTCGAAAGGCTTTTAGATGTAAGTAGTTGAATTTACTGATCTTTATAAAAGTCAAATTTTGAGAGCCGTTTTTGGCTACGGTAGCTTCGCCACTAAGGCCTTAGAATTTTCAGATTATTAAGAGGTTTCACAGACTTAACAGCAATTAAGTACTGGCACATATATTGGACCCTAAGCCGTAAGAGGTCCCTATGAAACATATGACGAGATTCATTTTTGTGATGCTGACTGCTTACTTCTACTTTGGATGTTCTAAAGTGGCGTTTCAGGCTTCTCCAAGTTCAGAGTGTGTGAACTTTAACTCGGCTCTTGGGTCGCAAAGCTGCGTGATGACGCCAGATGGACTCAATCAGTACAAATATAGTGTCCGAGTGGGTGAAGTCGAAATTCTTTTCGTTAACGACAACTCAGCATCTATGTATGTGGAACAGCAAAAAATTGCGAATCAGTTTCCTGCCTTTTTGGATACTATCAAAAACTTAGATTACAGAATCGCAATGATTACGACTGACGTTTCGACTAGCCCGAATAACACACCTGGCGCAAAAAACGGGAACGGTACACTTTGGGACGGAAAGTTTATTTCATTTCCAAATAACAAAAAGTTTTTATCAAACCCTACGTTCAGCACTTCGACCCACAATTCAAATATAACAGCTTTTCAGAATACGATTCAGCGACCGGAAACATTAAACTGTGATTCGAACGGTGGATGTCCTTCGAGTGATGAACGCGGTATCTACGCGTTGAATATGGCTCTAGATAGAAAAGAAAATAGTTC
>CAZDFM010000379.1:0-3633 GCA_964504465.1 uncultured Pseudobdellovibrionaceae bacterium
GTAGTTCACGCCATAGTGTTCAAAGGCCTGTGCCCAGGCGAAATCAAAAATATATTCCCCGTAGCTGTTAGATTTTAAGAAAACAACACAAGCGCCTACAAGCTCATTTGAATTATAGCAGACAAGGTAAAATGGGTTCCAGCCGGTGCGTTTGCCGAGGCACGAGGTAGTTTCTAGAGTGTGTAGGAAGTCGTAACTCGCAAAGGGAAAATCTGCTGGAGCGATGAGAGCCCAATCTTGAGGACGCAACTTCGTGATACTTTCGGTAATTTCAACTCTCATCGGCGTCGCGAAGCCTTTCAGATAAGTGAAGCTAGAAAAAACCCAGAATTCCTGCTAAATACAGGCGAGACAAGTTATTTGCAGTTAAAAAGGTGAAAACACAATGGCGGATAACAATTCTAATCGCAATGATCAAAAAGAGGGCTGGGGAACAGGTATAGAAATTCTCGACCGCACCTCGCAGAAGACAAAACGCCCTCCCATGTACACAGTCTTAGTCCACAACGATCCCTTTACGCCCCGAGAGTTTGTCGTCGGCGTCATCATGCAATTTTTTGGAAAAACTCGAGAGCAAGCATTAAGGGTGATGATGACTGCGCACACCCAAGGGCTGGGAGCGGCAGGAACTTACACCAAAGAAATTGCGGAAACAAAAGCGACTGCTGCAATTGCATACTGTCGCTCAGAGGGCCGGCCGCTTCAGTTTAGCGTTCAAGAGGAATAATTTTAATTTGCCCAAAAGTCTTCGTCGATACGGCATTCAGAAGAAGAATAAGTCTTACCCAAATCCATGAGTTGCGTCCCGACTGCAATTGGAACTCCGATTTCGATTCCCACTTTTGTATGCTGATCGACGGTTGGCTCAGAACCTTTGTTGTAAGAAGTTGAAGTGCTTGAAGTCGCATAAAACGAGAGACTATTTAATTTTACCTTGTTGAGCTCAAATTCTTTCTTGATATAGCAGTGAATGTAGTAGTGCTCTCTGGAGTCTTTTTTGCGAATACACTGGGAAGCCGGAATATCGACTAAGTAAGAACTCCCGAGTTTTTTTACGTAGTCAGCTTTTGCTCGGATCCAGGGAATCATCCCTACATTTACATCACCCGAAAAAACAGGGGCCAAAGTTGACCCGTTAGGGAAGTAAACATTTAAGCTAAAGGTATCAGCATCTTTGCGACTCAGTCTATATATGGGCTGATCAGGATCAATCACGCATTCGAGACTTCCTGAGGATGCCGCATGGGCCGAGGTGGAGACGAGTAGAAGCATGAGAATTAGAGTTTTCATACCCCACACAATAAGGCCAGTTTACTAAACCTCACAGATTAAAATTAAAAAAAGCTCAACCCGGCTAATATTCACCGTCAGCTCAAAATAAAGAGATGCATTCATAAGAATTATTTAGGCAAGCTCATTCTTGCCTTATAGTGACGAAATTTGTGCTTAGTTTTTCTCAGGTAGTCTTAAAATAAGGAGGGTGTTAGTTGAAGCCCTGAAGTAATCCATGTCCATATGGAGAATCGGCGCATTGGCATGTGAGTTCTGAATCTTAAGCATTGTAATACGACCAAAGATATCGAGCTTATAACCTACTATTAGGGCCGCATGTCCTGGTCCCACCGATTCTGTTGAACCAGTCATAGAAATTAGACCTGTCTCTTTGTTCAGATGATTGTCGATATGAATATAGCCAAAAAGGACGGGTAGGCCTTGATCAATAGTTTTTCGGATTTCAAACTCAACAAGTCGGTGAAGTGTTGAATGATCAAAAACTTCTTTTAATGCCACCGGTGCATTCGGCTCCTGAGAAGTGAGCGAGTTATGTTCGAAATCATAAAATGAGATATCACCTTTTAGATGTTTTAAGCTGTAGAGTTCGGGGTTTGATTGATTGGTTCTACCGAAGGCATTTGCTAGAAGCTGCTGCGCATAGACGGTTGCTTCGTGAACCACTTCCCTCGGCAAGAGGAGCGTTGGAAACTGCTCGTTGAGCATTTGCAATTTTGCATTGAGCTTTTGAATTAACAGCGGGGTATTCACTCGAGTCAGCGACCGGTAGTTCTTCTCTAGAGGAACTCCTTCGCGCAAGGCTCTTAGAAGATTTTGAAAGATCCAGCCACCGGCAATCGTAGGGGTGCGTTTTCGACGTTCGAGTGACATCGAAAATTGATCTAGAAGTTTTTCGGCCATTAAGTAATTCGCCGAAACTTCTAAACCGGTAGCTGAATTTGCTCGACCAGTTCTGGCGTAAGAATCGAGGGTTTCTATGTAAGATGCGACCGAGTTGTAGCTACAGGCACTTCCGCATTGGTCTTTTTGGTAAGGGACATTTACGCTTCGGTTATAGGTGATGTAATTTTCGTTGCCCTTAAGGGTGGGGAAGGTCAGTACTTTTTCAGTTAAAAGTGGTACTTCGAAGTCTTGTATGAGGGTCGCTTCGGACCCTGGAAAAGGTAGTATCTTTGCACAAAGTGTTGGCCCAGACGCAAGTGCCGTAGAGCACGATAGGATGAGACCTATAAAAACGGCGATAAACTTCTGATAAAGTTGAATTTTCATCGTAAGACCTTAATAAGCAAAGGCAGGGCCACCACATAGCGCTTATAAGTTTTTAAGATTGCGCAACAGTGGCCTATATTTAGACAAAAAGACGTATTATGTCTTTATAAGCTTGTACACTCCTAAGAAAAACGAGGACACCATGGACCAAAACAGCTATTCGAATCGGCCTACAGATCGTCATAGAGATCTGAAGTTTCTCTCAGAGAAACTGGATTCTCAGTTCAAGCTTCCTTTTGGAATCAAAATTGGTTGGGATGGAATTATCGGCCTGATTCCGGGAGTTGGGGATTTACTCACGACCTCGTTTTCTTTTTATATTTTAGTTCGCGCGGCGGCACTTGGTTGCCCACCTTCTTTAATTTTTCGAATGGGAATCAATATTCTGATTGAAAGCATTGTGGATGTGATTCCGCTTGTAGGAAACCTGTTTGATTTTTTCTGGAAGTCGAACTTAAAAAACGTGCGCCTCATCGAACAGTATGTTGAGCGCCCCCAAAAAACCACCTGGGCTTCTCGCGCTATTGTCTTTGCTTTTATCTTGGCATTTGCGGCTGTTATTGTGGGCTTCTTTGTGTTGGCGGTAAAAGTTCTAAGCCAGGTGTGGGATATGCTCCAACAAAACAACTGGACGGCCTAGACAATGTCGTGATGTGATTCCATCATTGATCACTTCTATGGATAGAGGGGAAATATGTTAGGGATGAGCAGTGGGGCCGCAAAGGCCGTAAGTTTAATCGTCTTAGTTTTGTCACTCTTCGCAGTTCAAAATTTACAAGCAAGAGAATGCGGCTCTCGTGGCGGCATGAATTACTGTTACTACGCAGGAGATCCTACAAGTCAAAAAGTAATTTATTACTTTCACGGATACGGAGACAACGTTCAAAGTTGGGGAGTCAATTCTGTCACTCGAGGAATACAAGCCGAATGGCAGCGTGTGGGTACCGTAAAACCACATGTTATTAACTTGAGTCGGGGACAGTGGTGGTACACTGAAAAATCGCACGCAACTCAGCTTGAATCATTTGTTTCTTGGTTTGAACAAGCTCGATTTAATTTTGTGCCTCACCG
>CAZDFM010000380.1:0-3629 GCA_964504465.1 uncultured Pseudobdellovibrionaceae bacterium
ACAAGGTCGCACAGCTCGTTCTATGCGAACTATTTTAAACGCGGCCAGCACGAAGCTTCAAAAGCGCAGTGTTCTTGAAATCGTAGAATAATTCCATTTTTCTCTCTCAAAAGGTCTCGATCTTGGGGCCTTTTAAGCCCTCTCTTTACATTTCCCTCGATAAAGTGCTAACTCCGTTTCATGTCTGATTTTTTTAAAAATTCTCAAGATTACTATCACGTCGGCAAAGTTAAAGATGCCCATGGAATCAAAGGTGAACTTTACCTTTTGCTCTTTGCTAAAGGCGCTGACTGGCTTGATGATTTAGACTTCGTTCGCCTCGAAAAAGAAAACCCAACGTCTGAGGCCGACAAGCTTGAGCTTCCGATTCAATCCCTTCGAAAACACAAAGCGGGCCTGATATTAAAAACTCCACAGCTTAAAGACCGCAACGAGGCCGAAGCACTAAAGGGCTATGCGTTTTATATTCCCTCTGAAATGCTTGCGAGCGACGAGGGAGACAGACCTTTTTTAATTGAACTTAAAGACTTTGCCGTTGTCGATCATGAAGAGCAGCATTTAGGCGATGTGACGGGCTTTAGCTCAAACGGCGCGCAAGATCTGTTGGTTGTGAAAAATGCCAAGGGCGAGTTCGAAGTTCCTTATGTTGATGCCTATATTCTGGATGTCGATTACGAGGGCAAAAAAATTAAAATGGATTTGCCTGAAGGGCTTATCGAAAGAGCTTAAAGATGAAGTTCAACATCATAACGCTCTTTCCGCACTTAATCGAAAGTCTTAAAGATTCAGGCGTTGTGGGCCAAGCTCTACAAAAACAAATCGCACAGATTAATATCGTCAATCCCCGAAGTTTTACCGAAGACGTTCATAAAACCGTAGACGATCGCCCCTTTGGCGGTGGTGACGGAATGGTTTTGCTTGCTGAACCTTTTAAAAAATCAGTTGAGTCGTTGCCCGAGCGCGGTCGAGTAGTGGCATTAACTGCCATGGGCTCAGTCTGGAATCACAAAAAAGCCAAAGAGTGGGCCAAGGCCGGGGAGACCGTCACTTTAGTGTGCGGCCGCTATGCGGGCTTCGACCAGCGCTTTATTGAAAAGTACGTCGACGAAGAAATCTCCATCGGGGACTTTATCCTAAGTGGCGGGGAGTGGCCCGCCTGTATGATCATCGACAGTGTCTGCCGTTATTTACCAGGCGTTTTAGGAAATTCTGATTCGGCGTTAAAAGAATCCTTTGAAAACGGCGGGCTTGAAGGCCCACAATTTACTCGGCCCCGAGAGTGGGAAGGGCTCAAGGTTCCCGAAATTTTGATGGGTGGTAACCACGAGCTAATTAATAAATTTCGTGCGCAGGTTTCACTTCTTTGGACTCTTCGTGAGCGTCCTGATTTGGTGACTGAAATAAATCCAAAAAAGATTCTCGAAGCCCAAGCTCAAATCGAAAAGCTTGAGGCGTCTGAGCGCGAGGCTTTAGGCCTTACGGATTTGAGTTTTTTAGGTCGCCATAACTAATCGAATCAGCTAGAACACGCCTCTATGTCAGAAAATAATGATCAAAATCCGCAAATGCCCTCGGGCGCACAGGTCCCAGTCGTAAACGCCACGGGCGAATCCCTACAAAAAGCTCCGATCTCGCTTGCACTGGTTCACTGGCCTATTTTAGATCGCGCCAAAAATATTGTGTGCACCAACGTCACCAATTTCGATGTGCACGACATCGCGCGCGTTTCGACGGCCTATAATTTAAAAACTTATTACATCGTCAACCGCATGCGCGAGCAGTTGATGTTTGTCTCTCGTTTACTTGATCATTGGCGCCTTGGAACGGGCTCTCAGTACAATCCCATGCGAAAGACCGCTTTAAGCCGTGTGGTGCCAGTCGAATACATTGGCGACGCCATTAAGGCCATGGGCGAACCCACTCCTTTTGTGGTGGCGACCACCGCCCGAAATATCGAGGGTGTGCCCCGCATGAGTTTTGTGGATCTTCGTAAACGCATCCAGACGAATCCTCAGCCGGTTTTATTATTATTTGGGACGGGCTTTGGCTTGGCTCCTGAGGCATTTGAGGCCTGTGATGCGATTTTAGAGCCCATTAAAGGGGTCGGAGCTCAGGACTATCGCCATTTAAGTGTGCGATCTGCCGTAAGTATCTGTCTTGACCGACTCTTGGGTGCGTGGTAACTGTTCTTTCCTTACGACTAATTTAGCGTCTGTTTGATGATTTTTAATGATGGAGTCCGCCATGGATTTAGTACAACAAGTTGCTCTTAAATATGCGAAAAAAACCTCAAAAATTCCTGATTTCACTCCTGGCAACACTGTCGGCGTTTACGTAAAAGTACGTGAAGGTGAAAAAGAAAGAACTCAGCTTTATCGCGGTGTAGTTTTAAAAATCCAAGGAATGGGCGCAGGTCGCTCTTTCACCGTTCGCAAAATCTCAAGCGGCGTTGGAGTTGAAAGAACTTTCCCTTTCATCTCTCCCTCGATCGACCGCGTAGAAGTGATCGCAACTGGAAAAGTTCGCCGTTCAAAACTTTACTACCTTCGTGGTCTTAAAGGTCGCGCAGCTCGCCTTGAAAGCGAAATGGTTCAAATGGAAGCCGGCGCCGCTGATGCAGCTGCCGCAGCCGAAGCCGCAGAACGCGCAGCCGCTGGTCCTCAATTAAACGAAGATGGCACTCCAAAGATCTCAAAAAGCAAAGCTAAAAAAGACGCAAAAAAAGCAGCCGCTGCTAAAAAGTAATCGGTTTGTAAAAGTCGAATTTAAAAAAGCCTGGGTTTAACTCAGGCTTTTTTTATTTCGTTTAAGTTTTGCGTCCGCACTTTGCACTTCCGCTGCGGAAGTCATCCTCTACCTTCGACGTCGAAAGTAACTTCGGAATTACTCGTTTTTCGACGAGTTATTAGATCTTAGGGCATCAGCGGTAAGACCACCGCTATAAATTTTTAATAAGAAGTTTGCATCGAGTAAGAGACTTTATTTTTGAAGTGTCGACAAATTTTCGACTCAATCCCGTTTAAAGACTCGAACATAGTCGACAAGCATTTCACCACTTGCGGAAAGCTGGTTCAGCGGGCCGCCGCCCATGCCTTGAAAAACGTTTGTCATCGCCGTCGACAGGCGAACTTTTAAGGATATGTTTTTGAAAGCCTCAAGCATTTGCGGATTGGTTTCGCGCCGGACTTCTTGGCCATCCACATACCAGACGATCTTGTCTGGTTCCCAAAGTAGACTGTACACATGAAACTGGTTGATTCCAAGGATCAATCGTTGCATCGGCGAATCGGACGGCAGCCCATCGTAAACCTCATCAGTCCCGGCTTTACGAGGGTGAAGATTGGATTGAGACTTATAGGTCGTGCCGTTAATATAAAACGCCTCGAAGATATCTATTTCGGAACCCTTGTTGTTCATCAGCCAAAATGCGTTATCGATAGAGGGTCCTTTGGCTAACTTAATTCTCGCCTCAAACAAACCATAGCGAAACTCTTGCTTTGAGATCAGATGCGCAGATTCGTTCTGTGAGGGGTATATCGTTGTATGATCTAATTTCGAATCATCAGGTTGATCGGGCGCCGGCGGGCGCGTGCCGACGCGATTTTGAATGGCAAGAAGTCCATCTGCCA
>CAZDFM010000381.1:0-3615 GCA_964504465.1 uncultured Pseudobdellovibrionaceae bacterium
GCGCCGGCCGGCTTCCTCGCCTACAAGCTGGGAAACGTCGTCTTCCTTTACTGCTTTAAGGGCAAGCAGTCTGACGTGATTACAAAAGTCCTCAAATTGATCAATTACCAGCCCTTGCTCTTCAGAAGCATCCACACGAAAGGCTGCTACGGTTTCAGCAGTAATTGCCTTGATCCCAGGTAAGTTGTCGTTCGTAAGTTCTTTCAGAACGAGAAAATCAACAAGTGGTGATCCCGCCTCGATTTCTTTACCGACATTTGCTTTTATATTTATTTTAACTGGCAGGTTTTCAGTTTCAGTATTTTTTTCAGCTCTGCCTGCCGTCTTTGAAATACTTTTGGACGACAAGGCCGACAACGCCCTTTGGTAAATCAGCTTTATTTTCTTATAATCTATCTGATCAATCACACCGGACTTGTCGGCTTTAACTTCAATCCAAAAACGATAGTTCTTTTTATCGAGAAAGGTATAGGGACTAAATTCAATTCCTACTGCCTTATTTGTCTCAAAAAATTTACTCGTTATCGAGAAACCCGCGCGCTCTTCAGCGGATCTCTTAATGCTCCCGAAGACTTGATTTTTAACGACGCGCTCTTCAACTTGTTTTCGTATTTTTGGGTACAGAACCATTCGTATGAGACGATAAAAAACCCATGCGGCAACAATTACTGACCAAACAGCCAAAAGAGAGCCCGCCAGCGGATGCAGATTAAAAGAGTAACGGGCAAGCCCCGTGAGTAACGAGACGCCAAGCGGTAAAGCATGTGAGTAACTCAGTAACGTTTGAGATTTCGTTACATTCGCTAAACCATCGGTCCAGCCGTTCTCAATAATCAAAAGAGCCACTGGAAACAGTATTGAAACGGCAGCGGCGCTAACTGCTATCTTATTGGCTAGTTCAGATTGAAGATCCGTCGGTAAAGTAATTCCAAGTAGGAAAATTACATTTACCACCTCAACCAGAAATAGAGTCAAGGCAGACACTGCGCACAGGCTTTGAGGGCGTGAGTAAAATGGGGCGCTATCGTAACGGGCCGTAAGATCAATGGATGGCTTGTAAATAGTTTCTGTCGGTAATGGCAGGTCCTGTATTTTCTTTTGCCTAAATGGAAAGAGACTTTTCCGAAGAAATAATAATACCAACACATAGAAACAGATGGCTGAAAACTGAGCAGGGGCTTTCAGAAATATCTCTCTGAATTGATCAGCCACTATCGCCAGCTTTTCACCAAGATCTATTATTACTCTTTGAAATGCTTCTAGCTGGCACATTAAAATAATCATCCCCAAAGACTAAGCTACTAAGTCAAACTCAACCTTGTCGTACCCAACGACCGGCGTTCTTACCGTTCGTCCTGACACTTTCGATTCCTTCAACGTTAGCGCACCAACCTCCTCAAAGAAGAGAATGACCTTATTGAGATTTGAAACATCCATGTGTGCGATCTTCGCAAGCTCGTAAATCGACTTTGGCTTGAAAGCGATGATGTACGAGAGAATGCTGATGTTCTTCACAAACTTTTCGAAGTCCTTTTTGTTGTCGAACGAGATTTCGTAATGAGGTTCAGCCTTTTTGCCCTTCTTTGCGTTAGCAAAGGCCTTTCGAAAATCCTCGAGTGCTTCATTCGATGTTTTAAAAGAAATGATGAGTCTCTTCATAATTTCACTCCCATATAAGTTAACGCTAGCGACTTAAAATCTTTAATCAGTCTATTCTCATCGATAAACTTGTAAGAAAGCTCTTCGTCATCCACATGGATGTGTGGACCCTTTGGGTGATGGTTATCCATCAAAAATCGCTTTCCAGTTTTAGTGTCTACCAAAATAAGACCGTACTTAAGGCCTTCCGGGTATCGTGGCGACTTGCCAACATGATGAATCGACATCTCTAAGATGTAACGATCCTGAAGTCGCGCTTTCTGCCAAAATACACGAACAGCCTTCATGTTGGTTAGAGTATACCAATATATATTGGTATTTGTCTACCCATAACTGTTCCTATACAATGTCTCGTATGGCGATGAGGAAAGCTGCACCGACGAAAGACGACTTGTTGTTGAGATTACAGAGCCATTTGAGCAAGCTTTTTGCCGACACCAAACTGGGCGATTTGGACCCGTTCGATTTAGATGTTTACGAGGAGAAAGATTTCCCGACAAAAAAGTATGTCAACGCGTTTTTGGGAGACTTGGTTACCTACTTCGAAGTTGCAGAAGGCTGGAATTTAAAAGGGTCATCCGATCTAAACTTTGTCGATATTGCGGGCGCTATTTATAGAACGGCTAGAGCGCAAAAAACCACCCCGCTTTCACACCCACTAATGCAGGGAATTGGCGGCTATTTAAGTTCGGACTGGCTAGTTTTTGTCCCATTTCTAGGCACCGTAGATGTTTTTAAAAACAAAAAAGGGGCCTACGACCGCTCCTTCAAAATGCGCGGCAACAACTGGGTCATTCCCATTTGGGAGTCAATGAAAGTGACAACCTGGATAGACCAGCACTTGCCTCAAAAGCCGATTCTAAGAGTCGACCCAGCTGGGGATCGAGCCAGTCTCTTTCTGCACCAAATGTGCCAAATCGGAGGTGGAACATACGATGGGAAACTAGTTAGAGGACATTACTTTATATTCCGCTGTAAGGGCTCGCTTAGGAGTCTCGATGCTGCGTTGGATCCCAGTAAGTATTTCGCGTTGTTCGCTCATGGCATTACAGCTCTGAATGGTAAGGGAAAGAGCATCTATAATGCTCCACTGTTTGGTCAAAACATGCTCTCCCCTGATGGGATCATCGGTGTAAATTTAAAAAATCTGGAGCCGAATCGATTCAGACGGCATACCGATTTTCGGCTAAACATTCGTCTTACCAAAGACCTACTTAACGCTATTCGAGCTCGAAAGTTTTCCGCCATTGCAGAAAAACTATTTACTGAAACATTGGACGACAATTGGAAGAGGTTAAAGACGTGTGCTGACTTGTTATACCAATTCATCGAAAATGAAGCCCAGGATAACAACGAATATACAAAGCATGTGCTTTCAACCGTCTTATTATGTGCATCAGGTGAAGCGCTTCTTGGGATCACTGACAAACAAAAGAAAAAGCGGAGCTTCAGTGTATTGATTGCCTTATTGAACAGTGGTTGGAAGAGCACTGATTTCGAAACTGGCCGGAAGTTTCTTGAAGACTGTTACGACGTCAGAAGCAGCTTCGTGCATGATGGTTCAGTGGAGAAGGCTGATAACGCCAGACTTTTCAGTTTCATCTTCAAGGCATGGCATGCTCTGGCCATTTACTATCTCTCTTCCGGCGCTACAAAATACTCACCAATCGAGTACCTGAATAGGAAAGTGCCTAAGAACAATCCTCTCTTTCGTTCGGTGTTCGTTAAGGAGTATTTCAGCTAACGCTTCGCGCCCAACTTGGGACTTTCGGGACTTTCACGTGGGACTTTCCCGGGACAGTGGAACTCCTACTTTTCACAAACCCGCGAAATACCACAGCATCCGAGAAATCGAATCTCGGCACGCTCCTGCAGTCTATGTCCCGTTGTGTGCGTCCGTCACTTCACTTTCTCCGAGGTGATTGCCTTCGATCTGATTGGAGTAGGTGATGGCCC
>CAZDFM010000382.1:0-3611 GCA_964504465.1 uncultured Pseudobdellovibrionaceae bacterium
GTGCAGTGAAGACTTCAGTGGTTCTGGCTGTTCTAATTCCGGTTGAAGCACGTATTTTTCGGTCATGAGTTACGATCTTTTGTTTTCGTGCTTTTTTTAAGTCTTTTGTACGGCGTTTGATTTCTTCTCGATCGGGCCGGGCGAGTCTTCCGGCGGCCTTCATCAACTCGATTCTTTGCTCTTCTGTGATCTGCTCAAGCTGGATTGAGTTATGCGCAAGACTCTCGAGGAGCCGAATGCTTTCGGCAACTTGTTCGGATAAGGGCTTTGAGGGCGGGAGAGAGTCACTCACTTAAAATAGGTCCTCATTTTTTCGACAAACCTAATGGCTTCATCGCGTGTGAAGCGTGGTCCGCCTTGCCAATGGCGAACGGCTTCGCCAATGAGGTTTGCGGGTGTTTCAAGATGTCTGGGGTAAACATGAACATGGTAGTGAGGTGTAAGATCGGCAAATTTAAAAAAGTACGTTCGCTCAACATCCAAGAGTTCTTTGTGTCCGGCAGATAGCTTGTGCAGACAAACACCAATCAAACTCGCAAGCTCTTCTGAGAGCTGGTGAAGCTCGGTGACATGCTTTTTAGGTTCGATAAAGCAGTAACCTGCGTATACCGAACTCTGTGAGTCTAAAGCTGGCATGTGAGAAACGAGGAGATCATGGTCTTCAAAAATTACGAAACCGGCCTCTTGACTAAGAGTTTTATGTTTTTCGCAAATGCTGCACTGGAGCGCTGACATGATTATCCGTTATAATATTACTTAGGTGAAAGCTGGAGAGTGTAGGCGTATTCAAAATCCTGACAAAGCCCTGGGTTCTGCACATCGACCACGATTTCGTACCCATATCCGTTAAAGAGATTCATTTCTTTTGCAACGATATTGAGGCCGATACTAGAGGGGTTTGCTGAACCGTGAACCATACTTATGACCGTTCCAGTAAAGAATGCATGTCCTTCAACATCACAGTTTTCTTCTCGAAGAATCATGTGCGTGAACTGTAAAACCATGTGTTCTGGCACCGGTGGAATCTTAAAGGTTTTGCGGTAAACGCGATGAACGATTGAGCTTTTTTCAGTCATGCTTAAGATCGGCTCTGTGACAACTTCAACACCATTGTCTTTGAGAAGTATTTCGTCAGACAGGTTTGAGAATGTACCTTTACATTCATATTGTTTAAAAAGAATTCTTCGCTCTTCCCAGCCGCAAAGCTTGTGTTGTTCTTCGTCAGCTAGGTTCGCGCAGTACTCAGAGCCGGTAGAATCGGGGATAGTATAAGAGCAGCTTCCAACTCGGCTGTCTTGTACAACTTGAGTAAAACCCTTGAGCCCGACTTCATCAAACTCTCCGCCGCAACGTTCTTTATAAAGTTGGGCACGATCTTTTCGAGCGCAGAAGTTATTTAAGGGTGCATCTTTTAAACCGTCGCAGAGTTCTTTTTTATTTTTAAAAGACTGAACTGTTTCGCAACTTTCAAAACGGTCAAACTTATTACAATAACCTTCGCAGTATTCTCGGGGCTTAAAGTCATAAGAGAAAGTGAGAGCTTCGACCGAGTTAGGTTTGATCTTTTGAGGAATAGGAGCACTCGGAGTGAGGTTCTTATTTTTTGAACAAGAACTTAGCGCGAGTAGTAGAAAAAGCGCCGCAAAAAAGCTAAGGAATAGTTTCAATTTTTGCCCCACCGTAACCCCCCGATTGTAGGGCTCAACTTAGTGCGTAAGAGTTGACGGGGTCAACGCACTTGCAAACTTTACCCTATTTACTGGGGCTTAGGACTTTAGTCCCATTGTTTTTTTGAATACATTCCCTAGCTTCGATTGGGATTAGAGCCTCCTGAGCGATAAAATAAGGGAATGAAGCACGTAGATCCCGCAATGAAGCTTGTGAGAATGGTCGGCGAACTCTCGAAAGCTCATGATCTTGCGCAGATTATGAAGATTGTTCGCCGGGGAGCCAGAGAGTTAGTCGGCTCGGATGGCGCTACCTTTGTACTCCGAGACCGCGGCATGTGTTATTACGCCGATGAGGACGCCATTTCACCATTATGGAAAGGGCAGCGCTTTCCGCTTCAAAATTGCATCAGCGGTTGGGCAATGCTCAATAAAGAAGCTGTGGCGATCGAGGATATTTATCAAGACTCGCGTATCCCGATTGAAACCTATCGACCTACTTTTGTTAAGAGTCTCGCAATGGTTCCAATTCGCAGAAACGACCCAATCGGCGCCATTGGTAATTATTGGGCGACTCAACATAAAGTTACCGAAGACGAGATAGAACTTCTTCAGGCCTTAGCTGAAACCGTAGCGCTTGCGATTGAAAACGTGCAACTTTACGGTTCACTTGAGAAACGAATTAATGAACTCAATGCTGCTAATCGCACTAAAGACGAATTCTTAATGACCTTGTCTCATGAGCTTCGAACTCCGCTCAATTCAGTTCTCGGGTGGGCGCAATTGATTCTTAATAATAAACATATTAGCGAAGAAGAAAGTCGATTGGGCTTAAAAGCCATTGAGCACAACGCACAAGTTCAACTCCGAATTGTCGAAGATCTACTTGATACCTCGCGAATTGTGACCAGTAGTCTCACGATTGATAAAAAACCACTCGACGTGAATGAAATACTAGAGCAGCTCGTGGCCTCTCTCAAAGATTCGGCAGATGAGAAACAGATTAAGTTAGAACTCAAAATTAAAGAACGATCAAAAGTAGTGATCGGAGATGCCGAGCGCGTCCGCCAGGTTTTCAAGAACTTAATCTGTAATGCGATCAAATTTACTCAGCAAGGTGGTTCTGTCCTCATCACAGCCGACCATGATGCCGGTTACAGCCGTGTCAGCGTTGCAGACAACGGAATCGGAATTCAACCCGAAGTGTTACCTTTCGTCTTTGACCGTTTTCATCAGGCGGAAAGTTCCATTTCACGAAAGTATGGCGGACTTGGAATTGGCCTATCACTCGCGAAGCATCTGACCGAAGTTCACAACGGAAAACTCATAGGAGAAAGTAAAGGGCTCGGCAAAGGTTCAAAGTTCACTGTCTATTTGCCAATGACGGGTGTTCAGCTTGAGAAAAAGCCAGTAGCACCAGTTCACCATGAAGATATGGAGCTTCAATCCGCACGAATCATGGCGGTCGATGATAGCCCGGATGCAATCATCTTATTAAATTATATCCTGAAGAAAAACGGCGCCATGGTGCAAACCCATGACAATGCCGAAGGCGCATTTAAAGCCTTAAAGCCCTTCGATCCTGAAGTGCTGATTTGTGATTTAAGTATGCCGGTCGAAGACGGAATTTCACTCATGCGAAGAATCCGCTCTACCGGAAATCAAGTTCCCGCAATCGCTCTCACAGCCCACGCCGACAAATTCCACGAACAAGAAGCTTTAAAAGCGGGCTTCGATTATTTTCTTACTAAGCCGGTTAAAGCTAAGCAACTCATCGAAACTACCAAATCTGTCCTTTCCCGTTCTCACCTGAACTGATCTTGGTGCTTGCACGTGGTTAGGTTTAAAAAACGAGGCTCACGTCCCCCCTTAAGCGGGTGGTGGGTATGTACCCTTTGTTGGGACACGCCATCGTGGCTCACTGCGGATGGGTACCGCATCCAT
>CAZDFM010000383.1:0-3604 GCA_964504465.1 uncultured Pseudobdellovibrionaceae bacterium
ATCTCGACACCAGTCAAATTACCGGAGAAGTCACTTCTGGAGATATCGAACTCACTTTATTGCAGCCGGATTTGACGGGTGAATTTTCAAGCACTTCGGGAGGCGTAAATTTAAAGTTTAAAAATCTACCCGATTTAAAACTGATGGCCATTGTGACCGGTGGCGAGATCGAAATCTTAGGTGAGACTTTTGACGACGACCAAGAACAAGTTGAGAGGACTTTTGGCGAAGGTAAAGGAAGCCTAAAAATTCAAACTACAAGTGGTGATATCGAAATCGAATAGCCCCGTGGCGGTATGGGCCGCCGCCCTGGCAGAAAACTGTGACGGCCGCCTGAGGAGCCGTTTTTGAGATCGCTTAGGTAAAGACTTCGCTACGTAAATGACAATTCCTGCGCTCCGACCCCTGTGTGGCGCCGAAATTATTAGAGAAATTCGTATTGTTCTGAGGGCGCTGATTTTGCTTAAAAGCACTAGGTGTATCGGCCCCTTCGGGCGTAGGCGAGGTTCAGGTGATCTTAAAATCTTTTGCTATAGCTCTTGCCGTTGTTTTTTCTGCTTTCGGAGCTCTTGCGCTGGATTTGCCTATTGCCCCTAAAAAGATGCAGATTATCAAGGACCTTCAACTTGCCGACGAGGTCGAAAGCCTGAACGACCAAAATGCCGGTAAAGTCTGGATCCGCCAAGCTGATGACGAAACTCCCACCCAAATCGAAGCCCAAGCCGAATTAAAAGGCATTTCGCCCACCGACAACTAGGGCACAAACCTTGTCTGAACCAGCCGTATAGGATAACTTCGAGCTTTCACAAAGCTTGGGGTGGAGAGCCCCGTATTAGGGAGAATCATGCAGCTGTCAGATCGCTATGAGCCGGCCGAAGTTGAAAAACGACTTTACGCTTGGTGGATGGAAAAGGGTTATTTTAAAGCCCAGGATGCTTCAACAAAACCTCCGTTTGCAATCATCTTACCTCCGCCGAATGTGACGGGCTCACTTCACTTAGGACACGCTCTCGATCAAAATATTCAGGATTTTTTAATTCGTTGGAAGCGCATGAGCGGCTTCAACGCGGTTTGGGTCCCCGGGTTAGATCACGCGGGTATCGCCACACAAAGTGTGGTCGAACGCGAACTTAAAAAAGAGAAAGTCACTCGCCAAGAGTTAGGTCGCGAGAAGTTTGTCGAACGTGTCTGGGAATGGAAAAACCAATACGGTGGGCGCATTCTTGAACAAATGAAGCGGCTTGGAAACTCAATTGACTGGGACCGTTTAGCTTTTACCTTAGACGAAGGTGTATCGCTGGCAGTTCGAAAAGTTTTTGTGCAGCTTTACGAGAAAAATTTAATTTACCGCGGAACTCGTTTAATTAACTGGAGCCCGGCGCTCGAGTCAGCAATTTCAGATTTAGAAGTAGATTTTAAAGAAGTTAAAGGAAACCTTTGGCACCTTCGTTACCCGATTGAAAACAGCACTGAACATATTGTCGTGGCCACTACACGACCCGAAACTATGTTGGGCGATACCGCAGTTGCAGTTCATCCAGATGACGAGCGCTACGCCAAGTGGGTTGGCAAAAATATTGTGCTGCCACTCACGGGCCGAAAAATTCCAATCATTGCAGATCAGTATGTGGATAAGGAGTTTGGGTCAGGTGCAGTTAAGATTACTCCGGCTCACGACTTTAACGATTACCAAATGGGCCTTCGTCATAAGCTCCCAATGATTAATATTCTAAATGTTAACGGAACTCTTAACGAAAATGCAGGAGCCTACAAAGGTCTCACGACTCAAGAGGCACGCAAAAAAGTGGTGGCCGATTTAGAAGCGCAAGAGTCGTTAGAAAAAACTGAGCCTCACACGCATCAAGTTGGACATTGCTCGCGAACAGGCGTGGTGGTTGAACCTTTTCTTTCAGACCAGTGGTTTGTTAAAACTGCAGAGCTGGCAGCTCCTGCAAAACGAGTGGTCGAGAGTGGAACTATTGTTTTTGAACCTGAGCAGTGGACTAAGACCTATTTGCACTGGATGAACAACATTGAAGACTGGTGTATTTCTCGCCAGCTTTGGTGGGGACACCGTATTCCAGCTTGGTACTGCAGAGGTTGCGGCTACGTTGTGGTTGCAGAAAAAGATCCAACTGAGTGCACCAACTGCAAAAGCCATGATCTTCGCCAAGATGAAGACGTACTCGACACTTGGTTTTCATCAGCACTTTGGCCGTTTTCAACTTTGGGTTGGCCAAAAGAAACCGAAACTCAAAAAACTTTTTACCCGACAACTGTTTTAGTTACGGGCCATGACATTATCTTCTTCTGGGTCGCTCGTATGATTATGATGGGCCTAGAATTTAAAAAAGATGTGCCGTTTAGAAAAGTCTATATCCACGGCCTTGTTCGCGATGCTCAAGGGCGAAAGATGTCGAAGTCAGTGGGCAACACCGAAGATCCATTGGACTTGATCGACGCTTATGGTGCCGACGCTTTAAGATTTACTTTGCTTGGATCGATTTATTCGGGCCGCGACATTAAGTTCTCAAAACAAAGACTTGAGGGCTACCGCAACTTTATGAACAAGATCTGGAATGCGGCTCGCTTTGCTTTAAAAGGGCTTGAGGGTTTTGAGCCGAGCGAACAACTTCCAAATAAAATCCATCTGTCGAGAGCTGATGAGTGGATCACTTATAAACTCGCAAAGTGCGAAAAAGAAATCGATGAAGCGCTTCAAAACGATCGCTTCTCCGATGCTGCTAACTCAATTTATAGCTTTATTTGGAATGACTTCTGCGACTGGTACTTAGAATTTACAAAACCGGTAATTTACGGACCCGATTCAAAAGAAAAGCACGCGTGCCAAATGGTATTAGCGACAACATTAAACCGCGCGATGCGACTTCTTCATCCGTTTGCACCTTTTATTTCAGAAGAGATTTTTCAAAAACTTCCGATCAAGAGTGAAGCTTTAATTATCGAATCCTATCCCACGATTAAAAATGATCGAGAGTGGTTGAGCCTCGGCAGTTCAAATTCTGCTTACGAACTCGATATGGTGAAAGATGTTATCACCGCAATCCGAAATATTCGCGGCGAAAACAGAATCAAGCCGGGAGTAAAGATTGATGTACGCTTAGCTCCACGCGATGACCGCTCACAAAAGATTTTGGGCGAAAACCGCGGAGCGATTATGACTCTTGCCGGGATCGGCCAACTTGAAATCGGTGAAGCCGGCAATATGGCGAAATGTGCAGTGACTCCCGTATTGATTGGTGACACTCGCATCGACGTGATTGTTCCGCTTCAGGGCCTAGTTGATTTTGACGAAGAAATTAAACGCATCGAAAAAAATATCGAAAAGCTCACCAAAGACATGTCTTCTCTTTCGAAACGTTTAGATAACCACGAGTTCGTTAAAAATGCGCCTGAAGAAGTTGTGGAACAAGGCAAAGCGCAGCTCACAGACTACCGCACCCAACTCGAATTCCTTACCGCCTCTCTCGCACGACTCCGCTAGGAGTTCGTGCCTTAAAAAGGGACCCACGGTCCGGGGATGGGTGGTGTGGGGGGAAAACCCCCGGTACGGGGGACCCCCCCCCCCCGCGCCGCGGGGGGG
>CAZDFM010000384.1:0-3591 GCA_964504465.1 uncultured Pseudobdellovibrionaceae bacterium
TTCAACGGAAACAATTCCGGTAGGGACTGCAATAATGCCGTAACCCACAATCATGAGTGCCGAAGCTAAAAACTGCCCTACCGGAGTTTGAGGAAAAAGGTCTCCGTACCCCACTGTAGTCATGGTGACAATCGCCCAGTAGATTCCTTTCGGAATACTGGTAAAGCCGTATTGTGGCCCTTCGACCCAGTACATTACCGCACCCATACTCACGACGGTAGAGATCACAACAAGTAAGAACACCGTAATCTTTTGACGGCTCCCGCGCATCGCGGTTGAAAGAATTTGGGCTTCGCGAAGATAATGCGCGAGCTTGAAGATTCGAAACACCCGAATCAGCCTGAAGATACGAATGACCTGAAGCGCTTGCGCACCCACAAAGAAAATACTTAAATACGTCGGAAGAATCGAAAGTAAATCTACAATTCCAAAAAAGCTGAGTGCATATTTTCTCGGAGACTTAACGGTTAGGAGTCTGGCAATATACTCGATGGTAAAAATGCCCGTAAAGATCCATTCAACTGTCCAAAACTCAGTAAAATACTTAGCATGTATCGCGGGAACACTCTCTAGCATCACCACGATAATGCTCAATACAATCGCAAGAATTAAGACTGTATCAAAGGCTTTGCCTTCTTTAGTGTCGGTTTCAAAAATGATTTCGTGTAGGCGATCTCGCCAGTTTTCTTTGGTCCATGGCATGTCAAAGCTATAACAAGATTATGAGACATTGCCAAAGGCTGTCTGAAGGCTTGCCACCTGAAGCTGAATAATTATACCTTCAAAAACGCTATGTTGGATTTCGGTCTATTTGACAGTTCTTATTATAAAGTTGTGATCGTGGCTTTCTACCTGATCGGAATCGTCTGCGCAGGTTATGCTCTGTGGAGATCACGCACTCCGCAGGGAGCGGCGGCTTGGGTTGTGGGGCTCGTGAGCTTTCCGATGGTCTTTGTGCCGTTTTTTATGATTTTTGGCCGTAATAAGTTTGAAGGCTATGCAAGAAGACGTAAAGAACTCGATGCCCATGCACAAAAAGAAGCAGCCGAGGCTCAAGCACTTTACAATGAACAAGTCGATCCTTTACAAAGCTTAGTGCCACTCAATGCCATCGCGAAAAGAGCCTCTCAGCCTGGTTTCACAAGTGGAAATAAGGCAAAACTCTTAGTGAATGGCGATGAATGCTATGGAGCCTTAACAACACAAATTGAAAAAGCTCAAAAGTATATTCTGTTTCAGTTTTATATTTTTCGGCCGGATAAAACCGGTAAGGCTTTTGCGGACCTTCTCATAAAAAAAGCAAAAGAAGGGGTCAGAGTTCATTTCTTATACGATGAAATAGGCACCGAACTACCTCGAAAATTTGTTAAACGTATGACTGAGGCGGGAGTTGACGTTCAATCTTTTCATACGCGAAAGAATCTAAAAACCCGGCTACAAATTAACTTTAGAAATCACCGCAAAGTGGTCGTGATCGACGGCAAAATCTGCTTTGTAGGAGGTTTCAATATTGGCGATGACTATTTGGGGCTTTACCCAAAGATCGGCCCGTGGCGAGACACTCACGTCATGCTAGAGGGACCGGCAGCTCTCGCAGCACAACTGTCGTTTATAAAGGACTGGTACTGGGCTTCAGAGAAAATTCCCGATCTCGATTGGAAGTCAGATCCCAATCGCGACGGAGATCCGGCTTTAGTTCTTCACACTGGGCCGGCCGATGACGGAGAGGCTTGTATGCTTGCCCACACAAGCCTTGTTAATTCCGCCAAAAAACGTGTTTGGATTGCAAACCCGTATTTAGTTCCTCCAGAGGGATTTTTAAATGCACTTATAATTGCTGCGATTAGCGGGGTAGAGGTTAAACTCCTTGTTCCCTCATATACAGATAATAAATTGGTGATGTTCGCAGCAGAGAACTATCAGGAGCGGATGCTAAATGCGGGTATTGAGGTCTATCAGTACACCCCTGGTTTTCTTCACCAAAAGGTGATGTTGATCGATGACTCTGCTGCTTTAGTAGGCTCAGTGAATCTCGATCCCCGCTCGTTCTTTATTAATTTTGAAATTTCGGCTCTTATGACGGAGCAGAAGTTAGTTCGCGATGTAGAAAAGATGCTCCAAGCTGATTTTTCAGCCAGCCATCAGCTCACGTTAAAAGAAATCAAGCGGCGCTCTAAGCCCAGACTTTTTGCGGCTCGCGCTGTCAGTTTGCTTTCTCCGATGCTTTGAACTTTCAAAAAAAATTTTGTTGCGTTATCTTTCTAGGAGTTAAAAGCTAGCTAACAAGCGGAGGGTTTGGTGAGCCAACTACAACTTGAAGAAATGGCAAAGATCCTTGAGGCTAGCGGCTCTTACCGAGTCATCCGAAAGTTAGAACAACGAACTCATTTTAATGTTCCGGATACGAGTCCTCAAAGAGTAGGGCTTTTTGTCGATGTTGAAACGACAGGCTTAGATTCCTTTAAAGATGAAATCATTGAACTTGCTATGGTCCCATTTACCTATGCGGACGATGGCCGAATCTTTGAGATCAAAGGTGCCTTTCAGCAGTTGCAGCAGCCACGAAATCCTATTCCAAAAGAGATTACAACCCTAACGGGTATCACAGACGAAATGGTCAGAGGTCAGTCGATCAATCGTGCCGAAGTTGAAGAGATGGTGGGCAGAGCTGACATTATTCTGGCGCACAACGCAAATTTTGATCGCCGATTTTTAGAGCGTTTTAGCCCCACGTTTTCATTAAAGCCTTGGGGCTGCTCGATGAGCCAAATCGATTGGCGCAGCGAGGGCTACGAAGGGGCAAAATTATCTTATCTTGCCGCTGAGGCGGGCTTTTTTTATGACCGGCACCGTGCCGTGAATGACTGTCTTGCTGCGATCGAACTGCTTGCGCTCAATTTACCAAAATCCAAAGTGCCTTCGTTGAGTCAGCTTCTGAAATGTGCTGAGGCTCCGACTTGGAGAATTTGGGCAGAGAATTCGCCCTTCGATTTGAAGGATCTCCTAAAGGCTCGCGGCTACCGTTGGAGCGACGGAACAATGGGACCTAAAGCTTGGTACATTGACGTCACAGATGAAAAACTCAACGACGAATTAACTTATCTTCGAAAAGAAATTTACCAGCGTGAGATTAACTTAAACAAAAAAAAGATCACCGCCTTAGAAAGATTTTCGGTTAGAGCATAGGCCAAGATCAAGGCCAAAGATCGGCCCAGAGATCAGGCTAGAGTTCAGGTTCAGAAGGGATACTCAAATGGTGGTGGTAGCGGTTATTCTTGTAACTTTAATTGCAGTCGTTATTTTTTTTAATCTCAAATCTCCAGGCAAAAGAATCGAGCATCAAATTGAGCCCAAAGGGAGTTTAGATTCCCAAGAGGTCATACGAACAATAGGCCAACTCTTAGGCCCTCCTCTCGTACAAGGAAACAAAATCCAACGATTAAACAATGGGGATGAGATCTTTCCAGCAATGCTCGAGGCAATTGAGAAAGCCGAAAAAACCATTACGTTTGAGACTTTTATTTATTGGTCAGGCCAGATCGGAAGAAAGTTTTCTAAAGCTCTAAGTGCGCGCGCTCGGGCGGGAGTGAG
>CAZDFM010000385.1:0-3573 GCA_964504465.1 uncultured Pseudobdellovibrionaceae bacterium
GGGCTTGAAGAACTTTTTGGAAAAACCTTTAAGCTCGAAGCTCAGAAATTATTTTTAGAATCTCGATATAGCAAAGTAGAAAAAATCAATTTCAAGGTTATATTTAAGAGATGGGACAAGCTCACTGCAAAAAACTACTTAAACCCAGATCGAGAATTATCTGTATATGACAAAATCTTTTCTCGAGAGAACTAAGCCCTACTTTAATTTGTGGTGTCGTTTTTGGTTTCAAGATCCAGGGGCAAGATTCTTTTTGATCTATAGGACCTTGATTTTTGCAGGGGCAGTTTACTTCAGTTTGAATACTTGGTTTCAAGAGCGCTCTTGCGAATTTTGGAGCCCAATGTGGCACATTAAGCTTTTAAATTGGCCCACGTGTTCTTCATCCTCATATGAGTTACTCGCAAAGCTTGCTCCCATTTTCTGCGGATTGGCAGCACTGGGAATATTCTATAGGTGGACATCAAAGCTCTCTTTTTTGGCATTACTTACTCAGTGGGGCTATCTGCATTCGTTCGGAAAAATCACGAACGGATGGCACACACTGATTGTAGCGGTCGGACTGTTGGCATTAGCCAGTCGCTCCTCGAAGCGACCGCCTGAGGTAAGTTACGGATGGTGTCTACAGGTAATAAAGGTTTATGTAGTATGGGTTTATTTTGTGAACGGTTTGGCGAAGGTCATGCATGGGGCAGAATGGGCGTTTTCAGATAATTTCTTTTTGCATCTTTGGATAAGACCGTTTTTGGGTCCTCTCGGAGAATATCTTCTTACTGTGGATCCGATTTATTCCACGGTACTTGCAATCGGAGCGATGGTTGTAGTCGAGCTGTGTGCACCATTAGCACTGTTCTCGCGAAGAATCGGGTATATGTATTTCTTCATCTGGATGGGTTTTCACCTCGGAGTGACAGCTATGCTGAGCGGACATCGAAATTACTACGCCTACATTTTGGTAAATCTCATTTTCTTACCCTTAGATAAAATATGGGAAATATTTCCTGTTCGGAAACAAAATGCTGCTTAATCGAGCGACAGTCTTAGCATTAACGCTGCTCTTATCTGGGTGCTACAAAACCGAATCTTTGCAATATTATGATATTGAAAACGACAAGCTTCGCTCGAGTTCAGCTAATTTAATCGACGGCAAGTTTAAGCGAGTTGAATTCTCAAATTTGGGCGATGATCTCGAGCTCTCTGTGATCGGTCCGCTCCCGCTCGAATACAAAGTTGCCAAAGCTAGGATCAAAGAAAAAATTCTTTCTATAGAGCATCTTTTTGCAGGCGCAGCAGTGCCGAATGAAGATAGGCTTACAAAAATTGCTACACGATGCAGTGAAGACTTCGCACCCATGGTCGACCGCGAGGATAACGACCAGATGATCCGCCAAAGTGCTGTTCTGTTTGCAAACAGCCGAAAAACAATGGGAGCCTGCTTAGAAGAAGAGGTTTTCTATCAAGCAAGCCAAATATTTTTGTACTGTAAAAAACCAAAGACCTATTATGAATTAAAGTTGTACTCTAAAAATCGTAAGCGAAAAATCCTGAAAGAACTTTCAGAAGCTTTCGTTTGTAAATCCTAATTTATTGAATTTTGAAAAAATGATTCCATGTCGGCTTTCGAAACTCGATCGATCTTATAGATGTCTCGTGAGCGTAAGTCAGACCCAGGAACTGGATTCTTCCATTGCCATACAATTCTATTATCATCTGATATCTCAGTCGCCCTGCCACCGTGGTAGACATCGGCGAATAGAGTGTTTCCGTTCTCAAGCCTCGATACGCTTCCACCTTCATTCGAGAAAAAATTAAAAGCGCTGTAGCTCCAGACGACTTCTTTCTTTAAAGAGTTAATCTCGATTAGACTCGAAACCCGATCTTCATAGTTATTGTAGAAGAACAAAATATTCCCATTAGGTAACATCTTTGCACTACGCACTTCGTGAGTCGAAACTCCCATCTTATAAGACCAAACGATCTTCCTTTGTTTTGGGTCAATAATAAACAGTTGCGTGTCGTAGTCAGAGCTAATGAGTAAGTTACCAGGTCTAAATGCAGGGTGAGTGAGCGAATTATTGTCTATGACATGCACTGAATTAAGACGTGTTTTAATATCTTGTAGAAATTCATGTACTTCCCACCGAAACACTTCGCTCCCATTTTCGCTGAAACCGACTATTCCTTCAGGGGTGGCGCTTTTTCCTTTGTAGTCGATCGTTCGTTTAGAGAGGCCATAAAAGACCCCCCGATGTAAATCGACATCTATCCCATGGTGATTGCGGATATTTTGAGACCAAAGTATATCTCCCTGCGCACTGATTAACTTAACTTGGCCGTCCGAGACAAAACTTCTGCCATCTGGAAGGAAGATGCAAAGCTCGTAGGGCTTTTTTAGTAAAATCATGCCTGTGGCATTCATGATCATACAATTGTCGTTGTAAGACATGACCACGTTGTAATCGTCGGGATTAATTTTTTGTCGGTTAAATACTTTTATCGCAGGTGTAATATAGTCCTGGAAACTTTTATCCGAATTGTAGTAGCCCATTCGGTCGAGGAACATTAGGACAGAGAAGCTAAGTAATAGGATCGCTATAAAGACTAAAAAAGGCTTTCTCGGATTGGACATTGCTCAATCCTAAGCTGCAACCCGACCAACGGCAACAACTTAGCCTTGAAAAACCCTAAGGGTTCCCGCAAGATTTGAACATCTTGTTCAGCAAAAAATTAGCTTCGGCATTTATTATCATTTTTCTATTATGCGCGGTTTTAACGTACGCGCATAAGCAGGAACACTGGCCTTTTTCTTCTTTTGGGATGTACAGTGAGTACCTTTCGGACAATCCAAAGTGCATTTTCGAAATTAGGATTCGTGGGCGCGATCAAAAACGCAATGTCGTTCACGTGAGAGTGCCAGATGCAGATTACCTAACAAGCTTAATGTATAAAAACCTCAACTGCGAAGATCTTCTCACAAATGATGGGCTTGGGTTCGAAACTCAAGTTCGAGAACTTCTTTGGCCAAGCATTGAGCAAATTATTGAATTAGAAAGAGATAATGTACGCTCCATAACTATTTCGGTAAGACTTTTTTACTGGAAGTTATGGAGTTCGAAAAACTGGAACGTTCCAGACCGGGTTCATACTTTATTTGAGGTCGAGCATGACATTAAATAAGAAGCTCGTAGCGTCCTGGGATAAGTTCTGGTTTGAAACCTATTCGGAAGACTTTTTTAAAGCTTATCGCTTTATTCTTTTTATGAGCGCAGCTTTGGCTAGCGCAGGGCTTGAAGTTGCGGGTGGTTGTCATCTGTGGGAGCCCGTAGGCTTTTTGCGTCTCATAGCCTTTCCGTGTAATCCGACAGCTTATTTAATTGTGGCTAGGTCGGCCTTGGTTTTGTGTTTGCTGTCGGCTACCGGTCTTCGTTTTAGTCTCACTTCGAAACTTGCATTGTTATGTCTCTTGATTCAATTCGGGTATGAAAACTCCTTCGGAAAAACTTCGCACTCGGAGCATCTCATTGCAATGGCGATCGGCCTAATGGCCTTGACCTCAAACGGCGAGGGTAAAGC
>CAZDFM010000386.1:0-3572 GCA_964504465.1 uncultured Pseudobdellovibrionaceae bacterium
GGATTGTAGGCGAGGGCATTGTTGACCACGGCATAATTTGTAAAGATCAAACCAAGCGCGCAAAGGATCGACATCAAGATGTAAATCACAATGACTGTAAAGGCGACCATCGCAACTTTATCTTTTTTGATTCTTCGGATGGCATCAGCCCATAAAGAGTTTGCAGCTTTAGGCTTAGTAGAAATCGGAGCTACAGCTGTTTCGGTCGTCGACATTTCCATGGCTACCTCAACTGTATCTTTGGGTTAACAACGGCATACATGACGTCCGAAAGCAGGTGAAAGAGCATATAAAGAACGGCACCGATTACAGTCATCGCTTTAATCACAGGAAAGTCCGCATTTTGAATGGCTTGGTAGATCAAACCCCCGAGCCCCGGAATCCCAAAAAATGATTCTAATAAGAGTGAGCCCACAATCAAATGAGGCATCTGGTAAACCGTCAGTGTAATGATCGGGATTAAAGCATTGCGAAGAATATGTTTAAACAGAATCTTAGTTTCGCCTAAGCCTTTAGAGCGAGCAGTGCGTACGTAATCTTGGTAGAGTTCATCTAAAAAAACTGTCCGATAGAATAAAACGTCGCTACCTAAGGAGATAATCACAAAGATAATGATGGGAAGAATCAAATATTCCCAGCGACCAGTGAACGAACTGTCCCAACCCGAAATCGGAAATACGCCCCATTGATAAGCCATGATGTATTGGGCAAAGAGAATATAGACAAGAGAGCTTAAACTCATAAGGGCCAGACAAAAAACCATCATACCCTTGTCGAAAAATGAACGTCGAAAGTGCGCAATCAAAAGTGCTAAGCAAACGCTGATAATTTGAGCCAGAAAAAAGCCTGGAAGAGTAAGACTCAAACTCGGTCCCACACCCTCAGCTACCATTGTGGTAATACTTTGTTTGGTAGACCAGCTTCTTCCGAAATCAAATGTCATAACCTGTTTGGTATAGACAAGCAGCTGGGTGAAGAGCGGCTGATCCAACCCGAGCTCCGCTTTGATTTCGGCAATTCTTTCGGGGGTTGCATACTTACCAGCCGCTTGAGCTGCTGGATCTCCGCCGGCCACATTAAACAACAAAAACGTAACTAAGATCACTCCAAAGAGGATCGGAATCATGTAAAGTGTCCGGCGTAGAATGTATTTTAGCATTAGAGTTTAGACCCCGCATCTTTTTTGGTCTCTAAATCGACTCTTAAATATTTATAAGCATTGTTGATGATGCCGTGGCGTTTATAGTTTTTAAGCCAAGGATGATAAAGGTAATAACCTAGGCGGTGAGCGCCGGGGATCCAAGGCATGTCTTCAGTCGAGATATCTCGCATTTGCTTATAAATCGCAGTGCGGGCTTCGCCCGGTGGAAGTCTTGCCGCTTGCTCGTAGAGTTTATCAAAGTTTTTGTTTTGGTAGTTTGAACCGTTAGGACCAGGGCTGATGTTGGGTCCGTAGAGCAGCTGTAAGAAGTTTTCTGCATCTGGGTAATCTGCGCCCCAAGCCACGCCCCAGATTTGACCTTTCTTGTCGCGAGTTTCTTGTGTGAACTGCGGCCAAGATAAAGTCTTGATTGAAATCTGAATTCCGATAGCGGCCATATTCTGTTGAAAGAATTCGGCCATCTGACGAGAGGTCGAAGAACTGATGGTGGAGTAAACAAAAGTAGGTAAGCCCTTGCCTTCTGGGAAGCCCGCTTTTGCGAGTGCGGCTTTTGCTTTCTCGACACTGAACTCACGATATGGATTTACATAGTTTGGATCATAACCATCGATATCAGGTGGAATTGGTCCTGCAGCAGGAATCGCGCGGCCATTATAGAATTTTGAGATAACAGTTTTAGTGTCGTAGGCATAAGACATGGCTCTACGAAGATCTACATTCTTTCCTAAGATCGGATCGAGCATATTAAATGCTGTATAGGTAAGATCTTGTTCGTTTGTAATATGAAGCAAGATTCCTTTGTCTGCGAAGTCTTTTCGTAAGCCATTCGCATCAATTGCACTGTCGTAGTTGTCTTTAGGAATAGAAACCGCATCGAGGTTTCCTTTCATAAAGTTAAGCCAACGGGGTTGATCTTCAACCATTTCAAAGAAAACGATTTTATCAGCAAAAGGTAAGGCTTTACCCGCGTCCGCAAGAAGACCTTTTTCTTGGTCTTCAGCCGCGCCTTCTGAAGGATAAGTTCCGCCATGCCAATTTGGATTCTTAACTAACTCAATTTTGTTACCGCGAGTCCAGCTTGCAAATTTATACGGACCGGTTCCAACGGGATGATTCAAAAATTCTTTTCCATACTTGTCGACCGCTTCTTTAGGAACGGGCGCAGTGTAAGACATAGTGAGAACGTACTCTAACTGGTAGTAAGGTCGAGTGAGTTTAAACACCAAAGTATAAGGGTCTGGAGCTTGAAAACCTTCAATCGGTGTATCGTAGGTCGCTGTGCCTTTGCTCAGTTGGTCGCGCCATTCAGCAAGGCCTTTAATTTTTCCGTCAAATACCCAAAAGCCATCGCTTTGGACTGAAGGGTCAGAAACGCGCTTGAAGGAGTAGATAAAATCTTGCGCTGTTACTTCGCGTCCTTTTCCATCGGCAAAAGCTTCTGAATCATGAAACTTCACACCTTTTTTTAATTTAATTGTGTGAGTAAGACCGTCAGCAGAAATTTCGGGAAGACTTGCCGCAAGTAGGGGCTCAAGTTCTAGTGGACGTTTCAAATAGTGATACTGATAAAGTGTATCAAACATTTGGCTGATAACTTCGTTCGTGTAGAGATCACTTGCATAGGCCGGATCTAAACCCTTTACGTTCGCCTTTAATTCCGCATTGATTGTGTTGCTGACATCGACTTTTTTGGAGCAAGTGCAACCGGAGGCGACAATTAATCCAAGTCCGATAAGTATAAAGGTGGCGGTGATTCGTAAACCTTGGCCAAGCTTTAGCGATTGAGTTGAAGATTTAAACTTCGACGAAGCAGAGTTGAAAATCATGCCTGAGTACCCCCTTAACGGATCCATCTATTTAGGAAGCATGTTGTGTAGCGTTATGGGTTGGACAAGTCAATTTAAAGTCAGGCTGAAGACGGCGTGAAGCGGGATGTTAGTACGAGATTTTTGAGTCGTATGACGCGGGTGAAATCTTTCGAATAAGTTCAGATAAATTTTCGAGATCCTTCAGACGGTAATCGGCACCTAGCGACATAAGTTCGTCGACAGATAAATACCCGTACTCTACCGCCGCCGATTTGATCTGAGCGTTGCGTGCTCCAAGAATATCAGGCTCACCGTCACCGATCATGAGGGCTTCTGACCTATCAACGCCAGCGAGCGCAAGAATTTTTTCGAAAGGCAGCGCGTGCGGTTTTTTCTCCGCATAGGTGTCACCTCCGGCGACTCCGGCCCACTTAATTTTATCGAGTTCGAGATGTTTCATGATGGAGTGAATAAAGCGTTCAGATTTGTTTGAAAGAATCGCGACTTGATGAGGCCAGTGGTTAATAAATTCTAAAAGTCCGGGATAAATTTTTGCTTCCATCAAATGATGGCGTTCGTAAATTTCTAGGAAATGGTTTTCG
>CAZDFM010000387.1:0-3569 GCA_964504465.1 uncultured Pseudobdellovibrionaceae bacterium
AAGCCGGGTACCGCTTCGAAGTCTTCAATGCCGAAGCTCACCTTGGCGATATCGCTAATTTTAATTGTTCTAAAAGAGTCCAACTGTTTTACCGGAACGCGTTCAATATCTTTTGCAGATTTAAATAAACCTACGCCCTGAACTAGAAACTGTTCTGCCGTCTGGGCAATATACCCACCACCAACGTTTTTATTAACCCTTTCCAAACTTTCGGCGATTTCGTCAAAATGAATTCCATAAGAAGCCATTTTATTAATATCTGGCTGAATATGATATTGCCGTTCGTAGCCACCCGTAGTGTTAATTTCGGCCACCCCTTCTACTGTCAAAAGCCGAGGTTTTACAAACCAGTCTTGAACCGATTTAATTTCCATAAGTTGAACTAATCTTGCTTGAGGATCTGTAGCAGGTTCAACCATATCCAAAGTGTATTGATAGATCTCGCCAAGTCCCGTAGAGATTGGACCCAACTCTGCTTTTGCTCCTTCTGGAATATCTGGAAGAACTCCCTGAAGCCTTTCAGAAACGACCTGTCTCGCTCGATAAATATCGATGCCATCTTTAAAAACGACGGTCACCTGTGAGAGTCCAAACCGCGTGATAGAGCGAACCTCTTGCACTCCAGCAAGTCCCCGCATCGAGCTTTCAACCGGAAAAGTAATAGTTCGTTCGATCTCTTCAGGAGCTAAACCATCAATTGTGGTGTTGATTTGAACTTGGTTATTAGTGATATCAGGAACGGCATCAATGGGGAGACTTTGAAATGCAAAGACCCCCGCGATGGCTAGCACTAAAGTAAGAAGCAGTACTGTTCCTCGATTGTAGACTGAAAAATAAATAATTCGATTTATCATATTAAGTCCTTTAGTGTGAATGACCTGAGGGAGCGCCGCCAAATGCTGCGATCTCGGCAATTCTAAGAAACCCGACTCCGTTGATCACAATTTCATCGCCGACTTTAAGTTCGTCTGAGGCAATGGACATTTGCTCGTGAGTTTTTTTAAGAAGTTTAAAATCGATACGTTTAAAGTAATTCTCGCGCACGCGATATATATTTACTTCTTCACCCGCCGAGAGCTTCGCGGAAGACGGTAATGTCCAAGGGCCGGGCACAATTAGCTTAAGGGTTCTAATCTCGAAGTTTTTTAATGCCTCGGGAGAAAGTTTAATCCCTTTAGATGCATTTGCTTCAAGAATGCCTTTTTGGGGTCCAACATTGGATGGCGCCTCTTCTTCGTGCGTGCCATGCTCATCCGCCTCCCCGTGTTCTCCCTCATGCTCATCTTTATGCTCACCCTCGTGGTCCGCTTGCCCCTCATCGTCATGCTTTTCATCTTTATGATCATGGTGATCCTCGTTATGAGGCTCTTTTCCGGTGGATTCTTCTGCCCAGGTCGTTTTCTGACAAATGAGAATGGCGAAGATAAAAATTAAAATTCTGTATCTCATAAATCACCTTCTGGAAATTTGCCTTGAATTGCGTAAATATTCATTAATGTTTCGATGGCCTTTAGCTCCCGTTCGTTACGGGATTTTTCTAATTCTACAAAACTTCTATGAGCTTCAATAACCAATGAACTAGGTACGACTCCTCTTAAAAACAGTCTTTCAACCGTCGAGTGTTTGCGTTCAATTTCTTCATGCGAAAGAGTTGAGTTTAACACCGCAACTGACTGGTCATAGGTGCGAGTAAGTTCTTCGTAGATTTTTTCTTGAGAGCTAATCACTAGGGATCTCTGATTTTCGGCGACTTTTAGCCCCGCAGAGGCCGCTTTACGATTGGCTCCCCCTAAATTAAAAAGAGGTAAGGGCAGGCTTACATTTAGACCATAAAGTTCGTCGGACCGCCCACCTTCATTTAAAATTTTCATCGACGGACCCAGTGTTAAAGTCGGCCACGACTCACTCCTTGCTAAGGTCATTTCCGCTTGAGCCGTTTTTAACTCTGCGTCGACCGCTCTCATTTCGGGAGACACGAAAGCGACTCCGGAAGGGCTCGAAAGCTTAGGCCAATCTTTTGGGCTCGGCAATACATTCGGTCTCAGCTCTTCTACTCCTATACCCAATGAAACTTGGAAAAATGTTTCTATTGTTGCGAGTTCATCTAACACTGTCGAATACTTAAGGTCGTATTCGCTTTTAGCCATTCGAAATACGGCGACCGACAATTCTTGTTCCGGAGAAAGCTTAAGCCTTTTTGAATATTGCGATACCAGCTTCGAGAATGTTGTGATTGATTCTTTGATTACTTCTTGCTCATGAAAGAGCTGTCTTAAGCGATGAAGTTTAATAGTTGCTGAAATCCGTGCGTCAGTACGAACTTGAAAAAGCTGAGCCTCCGCTTTCGCCACTGTGCCCGAGGCGACCGCAGTCCTCGCGGAAATTTTTCCTCCCAGCTCTATCGGAACGCCCAAGGAAATATTCGTCTCTGATATATTTTCTGTACCGCTATTCCCACTCACAGTATCCGCAGCAAGTTCGGGATTTTGCCATTGCGAAGCTACTCCACCAAGCCCTTTGGCCCTTTGAAGTTCTAGCTCTGCACGCTGTACTTCGGGTGATTTTTCCTCTAAGCAGCGAATGACCTCTCTGGCAGAATTTAATTTACCCGAACATATTTCTGCGGCGAAGCTTTGCTGTGAGGTCGATGCTGCGATACCCAACACGAGTAAGGTATTTAAAACCATAGGTTTCTCCTAATAATACATTTTTAAGCTGTGTTTGAAATTTGGGACGAGCCTTGGATTATAAAACCAAGGCACTAGTTAAGAGCAATCAGGCAAGTCGAGGAGGACGACGAGGTCCCTCAATAGATAAGATCATAAAAGGTAATTTCTCGACCGCAAACTTTAATCCAGCCAGATCGGCGACCATAAAATTGATGGCGTTTTCGAGATGTTCAAAAGAGCAATGTCCAATGTGGCATCTCCCTGAATGGCAAGGATCGGTACAAGAGGAATTGGCTTCGTGCGGCCCATTCGCATTGATTGCATCGACAACCGAATTGATTTGTGAGTGCCCATCCACCAAACGACTAACTGATGGCGAATCGGAGCATTGGTCTTCAGCGAAGGATAAAGCGAATGTTTCAGAACTGAGCATCAGTCCGAAAATAAAGACTAAAAATAATGCGAACACTTGCTTAATCAAACTCATCGTGTGCAAGCTTAACCGGAAAGTTCAAAGGGCAGCAACAAAAACATGAACCAGTATGAGCCGAGTCAGTACACTGCGAACCCTTCAGAGCTAAATCTTGCGTGACAACCTGCGCAGGCATTTAGTCTTTATTGAAACATTATGAGACACGCCCAAAGCTTTCTTCAAAAAACTCTTCTGGTCAGATATAATAGTAGTAATGAGAAAGTTGCGGTCTGTTTTTTTCATCTTCTTATTTTGCGTTTTCGCTACCAATGTTGTTAGCGAAAATTCGAGAGTTGAGCTTCAATCGCCTAATGTAACTATCGAAACGGGTGGATTCTTTTCGAAAACCTTAGGGCATCATTTAATTTCTTACGATGTTTCTTACGATTCGGACTCATTTAGAGACGGTACGGTGCCCTGTAAATATC
>CAZDFM010000388.1:0-3564 GCA_964504465.1 uncultured Pseudobdellovibrionaceae bacterium
TGCCATGTAGAATTAGATTTTCTGAGCTTCGGAAGTTTGGAGAAGGGTTGTTTTTTGGATTTATTTTTTTTGAGCGCTTGCTTCTTGTTTGGGTTTTGGGCAACAACTGGGGGTGGAGGTTTGATGTGAGTGAGGGTTCTAAGAGAGTTGCGGTGGTGCTTTCGGGTTGTGGGCATCAGGATGGGGCTGAAGTTACTGAGGCTGTGAGTGTTTTGATTTCGCTTTCTCAACTTGGTGCTGAGATTAGTATGTTTGCTCCTTCGCTTGATTTTGAGCCTGTGAATCACCTTACTCGTGCGGTTGGTGGTCTTCGAGATGTATTGACTGAGTCGGCGCGAATTGCTCGTGGTCAGATTAAGGATTTGGCTCTTTTAGAGACTAAGGACTTTGATGCGATCGTGTTTCCCGGTGGATCGGGAGCAGCACTTCGGTTATCTAGCTGGGCTGATCGAGGAGCAGAGTGCGGAGTTCTGCCTGATGTTGAAAGAGTCATTAAAGAATTCTTTAACGAAGGCAAACCAATCGGCGCTGTCTGCATTGCACCTACTTTAATCGCCAAGGTTATCGGCTTTCATGGAATCAGTCTCACGATTGGCGATGATCCCAAAACCATTGGAGAGATTGAAAAAACCGGAGCAATTCATGAGGCCTGCCAGCCCGATGATTATATTTCGGACCGCGAGCACAAGGTGGTGACCACTCCGGCTTATATGTTTGATACAAAGCCGCATCTGGTATTTGCAGGTATTCAAAAGGCAATGCGAGAACTTGTCGAAATGGCGTAAGCCCAACCCAAATTATCGGGGTAATGAATTCAAATACTGTTGAAGTGCAACAGGCTTTACTTTTTCAACAAGAGCTTTTGTGAATTGTGTCGTCAAGACTTGGGCTGGAGTGAGCCACAAATATTGCTCACCATCGATGATAAAAAGATCGAGACTTGATTTATTCTGATGGAAGTAGCTGCCTTCGTCGGACACAAGTTTTGAGATCGGAAGAATGTAATTGTCGTCACTGAGAAATTCTCGAATAGAAACCAATTGCGGAGAGTTGCGATAATCGAGATCGTAAACTCGATCTTTATAAATCAAAACTGCATGAAAACTCCAGCGTTCAATTACATCAGGGTTCCAAGGACCGCTGATTTCAGAAAGCCGGCGCGAGTTCTTCGCCTGAATATTTCTTTCGTTCTGAGTGTAGGTACCAAACTCAGGCGGGGTGATAATCATCACCTTAAAATCTTCAAAGCGCAGCTGTGGAATCTGCCGCTGAAACTCATTAAATAGTGTGATCACATTCGCGGTGCATTTATTTTCCATCTCAACTGAATACATCTCATCAAAAACTTCAGTGAAAACCTTGTCGAGTTGCGCAGTAAAATCGGGACGAGCTTGCTCACTGACGGGCTTCAAAACAGCGGGCGGACGACTCGAGCTATGCACGACGACTTGGGGCCGAGCTTCAAAAAGAGGGACGGTTTCAGGTGGTCGAACGAGTGAGTGACAAAATTGTTTCAGGCGAAAAGCAGCCTCTGCGGGAGCTGAAAATAAGCTAGTGCTGATTGCTAAAATAAAATAGAAGCCAAGCAATTTCAGGCAGTTAGCTTGTTTCCCGAGTTTTAATGAAAAGTGCTTTAAACGCATCCCTTACAGAATTGCAAGGGGTGTTCCAAAAAGCTCCTAAAGGAGCTTCAGCAACGAAGGCCTTAACTAGTAGATGAAATCGTAAAGGCTATTACAGCGCCTCACAACGTAATCACGGTCGCCGATAAACTGCTGTGCCGTAGAGCAGTCTAAAATGACTTTACCCAAATAAGGCACGTCGAGTGAAATCTGGATTTGATGAGTGACTTTATCAAATTCGGCTTCCGAATACCAAAATGCTTCTTCGTATTCGAGCTGCGTAACATCGATCTTACAACCTGGGACGTCGCCGCAATTAGGACGTCTTCGAACTGCTGGCGGAGGATCAGCTTTAAATTTGGTCACCTTAAAGCTATGCAAGGTTGATTTAATATATTCGCGATCTGCGTATGGAATAAAGTTGGTCTTTCCTGCGACTTTATAAATTTCAGGACTAAACCTTCCGATCGACTGCGTTTTCATGATGTCTCGAGCCACGTTGTTTGCAACAACGGCCCGCTCAGTAATTTCGGCCACCGCATTGGCGGCCACCGTATTATCCGCTTGCGGACGTGGATAGAAATTAAGTTCAGACTCGACAGTTTCGCGCATGACGGGCGGCTTTTCGCCGTCGAGATCAAAAAGAGTTTGATCAAAAATCACGGTGAATTCGTTTTGATCGTCGATCACTTTTGTTACTTGTTGAATCAACTCTTGGTATTCGACCAGTTCAGAGGTTTCAACTCTGTAATTTGCAACGATGTGAACCGCTTGCCCTTCGCGGATGGAGTAAGGGTTAGAGGCTTCGACAATTTCGCCAATGACTTTTTCAATTTCAGAAGATTCAACTTCTGAGCCTAAATCAGCACTCTTGAGTTCTGGTTTTTTAATACAAGAAGACATAACAGATAGCACGACGGGAATCGCGATGATGAAGCTAAAATGCAGCACCATCCAGATCCACATATCATTCTTACGAGAGGCAGTAGGAGTCATTCAATTATCCTTATTAGATTTTAAACAGAGTCCCAGCCCCAGATCCATAGTGGAACAGGGAAAAGTACTTCCATTGCTTTTGCAGTTTGCGGATCAAAATTATGAATCTGAGAGGCTTTATGGGGCCCAAAAAGAATCTTCACTAAGTCTCTGTCTGAATCCGTTTTAAATAAATTCGTCCCCATTCCTAAAAGGTAGTGGCCGTCTTGTTTTTCCAAAATAAAATCGTCGATTCCAACACTTCGTGAATAGCGTTTCATCTTAGAAATCAGATTTTCAGAGTTAAGAATTTTGATCATTCCAAGGTATCCCTCGTGAACATCAAAGAGCTGCTGCTGAAGTTGTCGAATGAGGTTTTGTGCATGTCGGGGAGCGATTAAGGTAAAATCTTTTCCCTGATCTTGGCGAATAAAATTAAGAAGAGGCATTAGCTTTGAAACGCCACCGCCCCACTCGTGCACATAACCCGTAAGATCACGACCTTTTCCTTCGACGGCATAGGCTTGGAGCTGATTTTTTTCATCCCATGCGGTGTAAACTCGAGCGTTCGGAATTTGAAGATGCTTTTGAATATCAGGAACTGTTCGAACCGTTCCAGTTGTATGCTGAGAATAGAGTTTGCTGATGGCCTCAGCCGAAATCTTATTTGATTGCATAAACTTTAGAGGCTGCCGCTGGCACAAAATTTCTTTGTTAATTTGAACTGCGATTTCAGTTCCAGCTAATTCAAAGCCTAGCTTCGAATAGAACTCATAAAGATCAGTCCAAAGAACTGCAAAGTCGCAACCTTGGTCAGTTGCAGTTTTAATACAGTTTTCTAAAATTTTGTGGCTGTGACCTAAATTTCGGTAAGCCGGGTCGGTGAGGACACTTCCGATAGCAGCAACTTTGAAGATTCCAATTGGAGTTTTAACTAGAAGTTGTTTTAAGGCGGCGCTTGCTACAA
>CAZDFM010000389.1:0-3544 GCA_964504465.1 uncultured Pseudobdellovibrionaceae bacterium
GGGAAGAGCCACCATGCTTGCGTTAAAGAAGTTTGCAACTAACTGATCAGCTTCAAACGGAAAATAGTATTTTGCGTCTACAACCGTGAATTTCTTTACACCCGAGTTATCGTCTGTCCAAACAGGAACAGGGATTCCATCGCGAGCCCAAAAACCGTTGTTGGCGCGTGGAAGATAAATAACCTTAAGTCGTTCCTTTGGGATTACTTGTGCAAACTCATTAAAAAGTTGGCGTTGGTAAGCAGGTCGGCTGTCGGCTGTGTAAATTACAACAGTGACGTCGCTAGGAACGTTTTTCGCCATCGCGAGTTTTTTGTCATAGGAATCAAAAGCTCCACCGTCACTAAAGATCAGGTAGCCGTTGTGCTCGTATTCGGCAAAGGGCAGTCGTGACTCAGTACGAGTCTCAAACGGAGTGGCAAATAATCCTTTTAAGAACTCTTCACCATTAACTTTTGTATTGTATTCGACCATCTCTTTAATTTGAGCTGGTGTGAAACCGTGTTTAGGAATATCTTCTGCGTGAGCCGTAGAAGTGATTAAAAATAATGCTGCTATAAGACTGAATATTTTCATAGTCCCCCTCTTTCGCCCTAAACCATATATTAATTACAGATGGCGATGCGAACGAAAAAAGGCGTTGCTCAGTTGCGTCAGGAGACTTTTGATCAATACTTGAGCACTACACGGCAGGTCAAATCGCACTTACGTGGGATTAAGGCCGACTGCGGACTTTGAGCGTTTCTCAAAACCTAAGATCAGCATTGAAATCAAACTAATAGTTCCAAAGCTCATCGCAAGCGGGATGACGCTTTCATGAAAATAATGGCCAAGACTTACGCCAATAATCACCGAAACTGTGCTTTGCACAAAACCTAAAAGTGCCGCACCCATTCCAGCCACTTCGCCTAAGGGCTCCATTGCGAGGGCGTTGAGATTTCCGAATAAAAAACCCACCGAAAGAAAAGTTAGAACCATATAAGTCATGAAAACCCATAACGGCGGATGGCCGACTTGAAACATCGAAAGATATAAAACAAAAAGGTTTGATAAAATGGCCATACTCATAAACGCCAAAAATATGAGGCGTCTCATTCCAAGCGCCATGACTAAACGAGAATTAAAAAAAGACGAGGCACCAATTGAAAGCGCTAAGATACCAAAGTACAGCGGAAACGCATCACCGGCGTTAAAGAACTTAGTGAAGATCTCTTGAACTGCTCCAAGGTAACCAATAAAGATGCCAAAAAGTAAACCCGACACCAACATACAGGCGAGAGTGGTCGACTGAGAAAAGGTCTTCTTTGCGCCGTATTTAATATCGCCCCAGGTGAGTCGACTCCGTCGTTCTTTTGGAAGCGTTTCTTGTTGTCTTAAGCCAAACCAAATCCAGCCAATAAGTGCGACCACGAAGAGGACAATAAAAATCCCTCTCCAGCCAGAAAACACAAGAATGCCCTGGCCGATCGAAGGCGCAACCGCGGGCACCAAAATAAAGATCGTCATAATCATCGACGTAATCTGCGCCATTGCGTTGCCCGCATATTCGTCTCGTACTAACGCGATTGAAATAATTCGGGGAGCGGCTCCTCCCACACCCTGGAGGAAGCGGCCCAAAAGAAAAATTTCATAACTTTGAGCAAAGCCCGACATGATCGCGCCTGCTATAAAAATCGCAAGGCCAAAATAAATCGGAGGTTTTCGCCCGTAAACATCTGAAAGTGGTCCAAAAACAAGTTGGCCAAAACCAAAGCCTAAAAATAACACTGCCACTATCAGTTGAATCTGATCGGCCGACTGAATGTTAAAATCCTGAGCAATCTTTGGAAAAGCTGGCAGCATCGCATCGATAGCCAAAGCACTGATTGCAGTAAGCACGGCCATGAGCGGAATAAACTCGGCTCTACTTAATTTATGTCCTAAAGTTTTTCTGGATTTTTTATTCTGAGAACTCATTCAGAAGTTCTCTCACACTTAGGACGTCAGCTCAATGATTGTTGCGACGAGCTCTTTAGCATTTAAAGGTTTGGTGAGGTGTTCGTTACAGCCGGCGTCGAGTGACTTTTGCCGGAAATCATTCATCGCATGTGCGGTGAGTGCGACAATCGGTGTTTCATAGCCGTTGGCTCGCAAAATTTGTGTCGAAGTGTAGCCGTCCATTTCTGGCATCTGTACATCCATCAAAACAATTCTAAAGTCTCCGGCCAGTGCTTTTTGGTAACCGATCAGTCCATTCTCTGCAGTTTCAACGACTGCACCGTGCTGAGTTAGATAATACTGAATGAGCTGCTGGTTATCTGGAGAGTCGTCGACGACAAGGACTTTCATCCCAAGGAGTGCCTCTCGAGGTGAATCAGAGTGGCTTTTTTCGTCGCGTCTCATCGACGAATTTGAAACGAGTTCTGTAGGATGGTCTTCAATAGTAACGCGAAATACAGAGCCCTTTCCTTCCTCGGTCTTTTGCAGCTCTACGTTTCCGCCCAGCGATTGTGCAAGCCTTCGCGCAAGCGCGAGCCCCAAGCCGGTTCCCCCAAATTTTCTGGTGGTCGAGCCATCTCCTTGAACGAACATCTCAAAGATGCGTTCTGACTGCGCAGTTTTAATTCCGATGCCGGTGTCGGTAATGACAAAACACACTGCTTGTCGCCCAGTTTCGCTTTTTGCACCCTCGACTTCGATGTGGACGGACCCGGCGGGCGTAAACTTTATCGCGTTCCCGATAAGGTTCATCAAGATCTGACGTATTCGCATCCCGTCAGACACTAAGGTCTTTGGTGTGGTCTTGGCCACATTCAAAGTGAGTCCAATATTTTTTTCTTTGGCGTTTATGCTCAGTAAGGACACTACGTCGTCCGCGATTTGTGAGGGGTCGACACTCTCAAACTCAAGTGACAGGTGGCCCGATTCTACTTTTGAAAGATCTAAGATGTCATTGATGATAACCGAGAGACTTTTGCCGTTGCGAGATAAGACATCAAGATAATGGGTTCTCTCGTCAAAAGATAAGTTCGGATTTCGAAGTAGATCAGCAAACCCGATCATGGCCCCGATGGGAGTGCGAATTTCATGCGACATATTGGCTAAAAAGGCCGACTTTAAAAGATTCGCTCTTTCGGCATCTTCTTTTGCAACTCGCAACTCAACTTCGCGCATTTTTTCTTTTGTTACATCAAGAGTGATCCCATCAAAACGAATGGGTTCATCTAACTCGTTGTAATCGGTCCAGCCGATCGCCCGAATGTAATTCATTTTGCTTAAGTCTTTCGGGTCTATTGTACGATAGACAATGTCATAAGGTGCATGATCTCGAATCGAGTGTTCGATGGCCTTCTGAGTTTTATCTCGGTCTTCGGGATGTATGTGCGAATAAAAATCTGCCATTTTAACCTGCGCATCGTCAGGCATAAAAAAGTGGCGTTTTACTTCGTCGTTCCAAATGAGATCATCGAAAGGCAAATCGCAATACCAAACTCCGAGCTCGGTGGCTTTGGCCGAGCGGGCAAAGCGTTGGCGCGAGACTTCTGCTGCTTCGTTGGCAATTTTA
>CAZDFM010000390.1:0-3518 GCA_964504465.1 uncultured Pseudobdellovibrionaceae bacterium
CATGCCGCCGCCTTCTTTGGCTCCTGTTGCAGCTTCTTTTGCTTCGCCGGCAGCTCCGCTATCTTGCGCCATCTGTGCGCCTTGTTGTGCGTAGCCTTTTGCGAGTTCTCCGCCAATGGCTTTACAACGTTCACCGTCAGCTTTGATTTTTGGACCGTTTGCGGCTTGTGGTGATGGCGGTTGGTAAGTCGGCTCCTGAGATTCGGCTGTACATTTTTCTTCACATTGCGTCGCGGCCGTATCGCATTCGACTGCAGTAGAAGTGCTTACATTCGATGCCGCAGCTGCTGAGGCTTGAAGTTGGCCTGACACGCCTTCCATTCCTGAGCCGCCTTCAAACGCATTGATCGGAAGTGAAGTCGCTTTTGGTTTGGTGACACACATTTGTTCCATGTTTTTAATTGCGTCGTTACATTTGGGACCGACAGAAAACGTGTTTTCGTCCGCGTAGACATGAGGAGTTAACACCATCGAAAAGCAACTCATCAGGCTTAATGCAAATGCCAGTGAGTCTTTGCCAAAAAATCTTTTGATTCGTTGGTTGGCCTTCATATAGGTCCTTTCTCCGGAGGTGAGATAATTGGGAATTCCCCAATGTTCTTTTCGGATTAAGTTCAGTATGACTTTAATCGAGACACTTGTGTGTCAAAAAATGGCGTCGGATTTAAGCTTTCGGGCTAAGCTTTTGAAAGGACTCGAATAACTTCATCGAGCGAAAATAAAAAATTTTAAAAGTGTCTCATCTTGAAACGGCCTTCAGAAAACTAGACCTTAAATTTTATGGTAGTCAGTGCCCGAGTGCTTTGATCCAGGCTGTCCACCAGGGGGACGAAAAGAACGTAAAGGTAAGGCCCCAGTTCATATAAGTGATGAGGTGTGCTTTTAAAAATTGCGAATGCGGATACCGATCAGCTCTCCACATCATTTCTACGTAAGTGGTGACATCATCAGAGGCGCGAATGTTACGTATTGCTTGCGTGAAAAACCAGTGGGCCGAAGGTTCAGTCAGTTTAATCGACTCATCTTCTAAACTGATGATGTACTCTTTTGGAAATAGCAAAAGAAAGGCCGCTTCTGATCGCATCGCTCCCCGTTCTAGAAAAAAACTGTTCAAGAACCGTTTGGGATGAAACTTTCTGAAAGGTTTGCGGCCGATCGCCTGGTACTGAATGATGTGCTCTAATTCGTGAACGCGGATGACATAATCGAAAGCCGTGTGAAAAGCTTTTTGAGGAATCGCAACCACGACACCTTTTTCTGAATCTGCATAACCCGTAAATTCTGGTTTATGAGTCGACGCACGTTTATCAGTCGAGATAGCTTTTACTTGAGTGTGGTTTTCAATCACATCCCACACGATTTGGCGAATTGAGCCTGGGAGGCCTTCAAGTCGCCGTCCCATATAAAGATTAAAAATTTCTTGGAGAGATTCGGCGCCCATTTCTGGATCAGCCTGGTAAATTGCTTCAACCCGAGGCCTGAGTTCGTTTACAAGTTGATCACCAAAACCTGCCGAATAGAGCTGGTCCATGCGCTGATCAAGCGTAGGCTGCCCTAAAAGTTGGCGACAGATCTCTTCTTCGGCTCGGGCCAGTTGCGAAAGTCCCATGCCGATGAGAGCCGCAACCAGAGTGAGATTGCGAAATAAAGCTCTGCCGAACAGTGATATTGGGATCCGACTGGTGATCAATTAAACCTCTAAAGTGTGTGCGCTAAATAACATATTTCGCTCCTGGGTCATTGAAAATTGAAGCTGGATTTCGATTTTATAAATTGGTAAGGGTATAGGCATGAAAACCTATCCTCTAGTTCTAATACGTCATGGCGAAAGTGTCTGGAATCTTGATAACCGTTTTACCGGTTGGGTCGATGTAGGCCTTTCTGAAAAGGGTTTAGCTGAGGCAAAAGCCGCAGGTGTTTTGCTCAAAAAAGAAGGCTTTAAATTCGACCGTGCTTACACTTCAGTTTTAAAACGTGCGATTAAAACATTATGGACGGTTTTAGAAGAGACCGATCAAATGTGGATTCCGGTTGTCCGGTCTTGGCGCCTCAATGAACGCCACTATGGGAAGCTTCAGGGTCTCAACAAATCTGAAACCGCGGCCAAGTACGGCGATGAGCAAGTGTTTGAGTGGAGAAGATCATTTTCGACTCCCCCACCTCAAATGACTCCAGATGATAAAGATCACCCGTCACACGATCCTCGTTACAAAGGTGTGGATGCGGGAGAACTTCCGGGCGGAGAATCCTTAAAACTGTGTCTTGAGCGAGTGATGCCTTTCTGGAACTCCGAGCTAGCGCCCGCAATTTTAAGAGGCGAAAAACTAATCATCGCCGCACACGGAAACAGCTTAAGAGCTTTAATCAAACACATCGAAGGCATTTCTGACGAAAAGATTAACGACCTCAACGTCCCGACTGGCATCCCCTATTTCTATCTGCTCGATGAAAATCTAAAACCTATTGAAAAGCGTTACTTAGGTGACGCTGAAGCTGCTGCGAAAGCTGCGGCGGCGGTTGCAAATCAAGCGAAGAAGTAGACTCGCAAATTTTTCGTCCAAACATCTTCCACAGCCACAGCGCGCGGAGTGCCATGCTTCGGTGCGGCCGGCTCGGTGCGGCCGGCTAGGTGCGGCCGGCTAGGTGCGGCCGGCTAGGTGCGGCCGGTAGGCAATGGAAGTTTCAGATCTGATTCTCAGTCGCGTCGATATTTATCTATGAGTTTTTTGCCAAATACTTTCTCTGCCATCAGTAAATTATGCTGCCGACAAAGTACGGTAAGGTTCGTCGGATGATTACTTCCTCCGAGTGCTTGCGGAATGATATGTTCTAATTGAGCTTGGTAGGTCGAACCACATACCCTTCCCGTGGCGTGATCTTTAAAGGTACAAGCACCTGCACTTTTCTTAAAAGTGATTCTTCTCGCCGCAGCTTTTGATTTTACTTCCGCTGCGGCAGTGGAACCGGACGAAATTGCGCCACGAGCCACTGCGTGCTTCTCTTTAACGGTGTTTTTGCGAAGTAGGTCCATTTTATCCAGCAACAGGTTCAGCGCAAAAGCGATGACGTCAGCATCTTTGCCTTCTGGAAATTTATGCGACAAAACTTCTTTTGCTCGCTGTAAGTTTGCAGTGGCTTCTTTGGATAGATTGAGGTGATGTCGGATTTGATCTTCACTGATGACTGTTCGGCATTCATTTGAAACGTCGGTTGCGATTTCAGGAAATTTCGAAATCATCATTGATTCTGTTTCTACCACTGACCTGTTCTCGAGCATTTCCACAATTTCTTGTTTTGTCTCGGTATTAACTTTTGAGCCCGAGATTTTTTCATGCTGGCGAATCATGCTTTGAGCTTTGCTTAAAGTTGAAAGATTCACTGTTCCTTCGGATAATTTTTGCGTAGCCTCAGGAACTGCTCGAATCATACGTGCAGCTTCGATTCGGCGGAAAGCAGCGGATCCAGAATAGCCAAAACCTTTTACAAGCCAATCAAACATACTCGAATAGCCAAGTTCT
>CAZDFM010000391.1:0-3518 GCA_964504465.1 uncultured Pseudobdellovibrionaceae bacterium
TAACAGGTCCCCAATATCCAACTTTTGGATAAAAATCATACCCGAAGATGTTATTGGTAAACTTGAAGTTCGTAGTTGTGTTGCCGTTAGATTCACCACCGCAGTAGCAAGTGTATCCGCCGCCCGCAATGTAGTTTCTGTCGACTAACCAATTTGAGATGCTTCCGTCACCGGCACCGATGTTTAAGGCGCCTGTGTCGCTCTTATTCAGCAAAATTTTATTTCTTAGGATGGTGATATTATCTTCGCCACCATAATTGGTAATACCGTCGTAATGTGCTGAGGCATCGCCCGAAAAATTATGCATGAAGTTTTCGATCATCGTGACGTTGTCGACCATTAAGTTAATACCATCGACTGCGTTGGATACATAATTTCGGTAAATGTAAACGTTAGCGGCACCGATACTCATCGCTTTGCTACCAAAACTAGCGGCGCTTAAACCACCAAGATCGTTATGCAGAATATAGATCCCGCCGGTAGCCGTTTGACGGACGTTGATGTTCCAGAAAGTTGTACCTCGGATCCTGTTACCCCGAATCACAATCTTTTTTGCGCTGTAAATATCGAGCACGGGCATTTCTTTTCCTTGAATCAACAAGTGCGCTCCAGTCACAGTGACACCGTCATAAACCGCGGTACCGGCCACGTTTATACCAAACGAAGAAGCATTGCTGTCGTGAAGTGAACCGCCCGAGATCTTAGCAAAAGAGTTAATACCAATTGGTGCGGGACCAACCATTGCTGCAGTTAACTGACTACCGTGAGAGATACTGCCTGTAGTTGGTGGCGGTGTCGGCACAACAGGGTCAGGATTAACAGGTGGTGGATCGACTACAACAGGTGGTGGTGGATTGACTACAACTGGAGGAGGTTGAGTTGTCGTACAGTCATCGAAAAGTACATCTACATAGTAGTTCATAGCTCTAAAGCTTTGTGACGGGAAGGCGCTCGTGCGTCCATAGCGAAATACGCTACCTTGGGTAGTGAGCGCCGCGTTTGAAACTGCAGTAGCGAGGCCTTGTTCATCAGCAGCGTAACGGCCGCGTGGTGCAAGATAAGAAATCACATAACTTTGTCCTGCGGTTGTCGCAACACCTTGAGAGAATCGCGCTGTTTGCCAGCCTGTTGCTGTTTCGTTTGAGAAAGTCACTGTTGCGAGTCTTCGCCCACTAGAAGACCACAGGTTTCCTGTGTGTGTACCGGAATTACCAGAACCTTTGTAGAAGCGCAGGCCCCGGATAGTGCGTGCGGAGTTCATTTTAAACTTCATTCCTAGCTCGACAGATGCGGTGTCGTTTTGAGCTGCGGCCACTCGCGGCACGCGTGAGCCAAAGACATTCGATACATTGCATGTTTGAGCGTTCGCGACTTGCGCGAACATAACAGCTAAGGCTGTCGCGGCTCCGTATAGATACTTTTGTAACCCCATTGTTCCCCCTCGGATACGATTAGTTACTTTAAGTATTAAGGGGGAGGGGATTTAGTTAAACTGACAAGTTTGAGGAATTAAAAAGATTGTCCGTTAGACATATTAACCGCTGTAGTGCTTGTCCAGCCTGTCATTGTCCCAGGATAATACGCAGCTTGTGCGCCAGAAAGATCAAAATAATTATCACGTGCGATACCGTTCGTGATGCTGCTACCTCCGCCATTTAGCGGATAGTCCATTGAAGAAGTTCCCATGGCGAGAATGGTGTTGTTGGCAAATAAAATACTGTCAATCGTTCCGCCCGCATAGCGACCGAAATCAAAACCGTGGGATCGAGTCGATTGTGTAGTCTCAACCGAAGTGTTGAATTCAACTTGTACATAGGTAAAGTTCGAGACTCCGATTTCGATATAATTGAAACCGTTTTTGGTTCCGCTTTCGAAAAGATTATATTTAATTGAGAAGGTCGAATTAATATTGCTTGCCTGTCTCATCTGCAGAGCGCGATCAGAATTCAAAAACCAATTGTATTCTAAATGAATATTGCGGCCACTAAAGCCTATTAGGGCAACGTTATCGGAAGTACCACCATCAAAGATACAATAAGAGATCGAAAGTCCATCGCCGCGACCATCAACGGCGAACATTCCAGAGTTTGCACCTTGTACGAACTTTGAATTTGTAATGGTAACGTTATTGCCCGTGACGATTATATCATAGCCGCCACCTAATGAGAAATCGACGCCATCTAAAAACACAGCATGACCCGAGACCGTGACTACACGTGAAGTTGTGTTCACTGAAACACCCGACATATTTAACTGTGCAGGGTTAACAGTAGGGGTAGCTCGAGGCCCAACGGCGTAATCTACTCCGGCGACTCTCCACGAGGGTCTCGCTGCATAGCTTGCAAGAAGAGTTGGTTTTTGCGCAGGGCCCGAGGGCGCATTTGCTGAACCATCATCATAGGGTTTTGCAGCCTGTGATGCGCACTCAATTACCGGCAGAGAGTTTTGCGGGTTGCCAGCGATCGAATAAGTAATCGCTCCAGAAGTAGGACTACTTAAAGCCAACAAGAACTGACTGGCTTGGCCGGCGACGCTCGAGTATTGGTTTGCTGCATTTGACTCAACGTTGAGAACACCAGAGCTTAAGGTGCTATTTTCAGTTACACGACCCAGTAAGGCTGTGGTCGTATTTTGCCAAATCAAAGTTTCAAGCTGTACGCTTGGTCCAGTATAATGACAAAAACTCAATGTTACTTTTTGAGACGCGGCTTCAGTTTGTAAATCAAAAATCTTTTTGTCCATTTGGAAAACCGCTGGATCGCCTGAAGCGAACTGAATGCGGCTTGAATCTATGACTAATGGCTTTGGTAAATCTTGGCAGTTTTCGCGAAGCAAATAGGCTGAACCTTGAGAGTTAACGAATACTTTTTCTTTAACTGCTACGCTGCCTGTAGAGCACTGGCCATATGAAGTATAGGTCTTACCGTCGATCCCGGTTCCACCTTGCATAGAGCTGGTCGATTTGGGCTGATCTGTGCTGCCAAACTTAGCCGAGCTACAATTTTGAAAGGCAATCACAAGGGTCGTCACGAAGACGCCGTAAAAGCCTACCCTTAGGTACTGAGACAGATTAAACGAACCACGCATACACATATGGTATCGGCTACAAAGGCGACGTGCCACTTATAAAAATGAGGAATTGTTCCGATCTATTGAGGTGAAGTTTTACTGAGTTAGAGGTTCAAATTGAGACAATGGTCCAAAGTAGTTGAGGAGAGTGACGTACTGATTCGCGGCGGTCGATCAGCCGAAGCGGCTCGACTTCTGGGCGGGATCAACACGGCCAAAGTTCCACGCGAGTGGAGACTCCCCCTTGCAAAAGTTTGCAGGCGTTCAGGACTTTATGTTTTGGGAATGAGACTTTTAGGTCCACTAGTCGAAGACGATGCTAAAGCCGATGAGCTGGCCGAGTACGCAGTTTTGTTACTGCGCTACGGCGGAGTCACTGAAGCTTTAGAACGTCTTTATGAAATTGATGGAGCTGAAGTGCCCGAGGTTTTGCTGTTTCGAGCATTTGG
>CAZDFM010000392.1:0-1272 GCA_964504465.1 uncultured Pseudobdellovibrionaceae bacterium
AATGCCCAATTGCGATTATCGACAAGCGCCGCACAGGCCCTAATGAAGCCAAAGCCTATCATTTGATCGGCGATGTGACCGGCAAAACGGCCATAATTTTAGACGATATGATCGATACCGCCGGCACCCTCACACAGGCTGTTGACAGCCTGCTCAAAAATGGTGCAAAACGAGTGTTTGCCGTCGCAACTCACCCTATTTTCTCAGGTCCGGCCATCAGCCGACTCAAAGAAAGTGCGGTAGAAAAGGTTTGGGTTTCAGACACGATTCCATTAAAACCTGAAGCGGCCAACGATCCGAAGTTCCATGTTGTCAGCATGGCTCCGGTTGTAGCAGAAGCCATTCGCAGAATTTATACTTATGATTCTGTGAGTGCATTGTTTGATAACTGATTACATTAACTGATTTTTATTAACGATTTTTTTAAACACATTTTTTTGGAGTCTGCACTATGGCACAAACATTCGAAATCAACGCATCTTCTCGTACCGCTGGAAAAGGCAATAGCCGTCAGCTCCGATTGACTAAGCAGATTCCTGCCGTGATCTACGGTCCAAAACAAGAGCCTATGTCTATCTCTATCGACGAAGCCGATGCTTTAAGATACGGCCGTCATGGTTTTGAAAACACGATCTTCACATTAAAGTCTAAAGAGTCGACTGTGAACGGCATTAAAGTTCTTCGTAAAGATCTTGATGTACATCCCGTTACTCGTCGCCCTATTCATTTCGATTTCTTTGCTCCAGATATGACTAAAACCGTTCGCGTATCAGTTGAAATCAAGTTCACTGGTAAAGCAGAAGGAACAAAAGAAGGCGGAGTTTTCAACGCCGTTATGCGTGAAGTTGAAATCGAATGTCTTCCAACTGAAATTCCTGAATCAATCGAAATCGATGTAACGGCTCTTCAAGTTGATGAGTCTTTCCACGTTTCTGATCTTCAAATTCCTGCAAACATCAAATTGATGACGCCTGCTGATCAGACAATCTGTACAGTCGCTGTTGTTGCAGAAGAAAAAGCTCCTGAGCCTACAGCCGTTGCGGCTGCTGCTCCTGGCGCGGCTCCTGCTGCTGGTGCTGCTGCACCTGCCGCTGCTCCTGCTGCTGGTAAAGACAAGAAGTAAGCTAAAATCAAATGAAGATGATTGTTGGGCTGGGTAATCCCGGCCCAAAATATTTAATGACCCGACACAATGTGGGCTTCATGGTCCTCGACTCTCTCGCTGACTCTTGGGGAAAAAGCTCCCAATTTCGAGACGAACAAAAAGCCTTA
>CAZDFM010000392.1:1282-3512 GCA_964504465.1 uncultured Pseudobdellovibrionaceae bacterium
AAAAAACCACCTTCGACGGCGAACAAGTTCTCTTAGTTAAACCTCAGACTTTTATGAATCTTTCGGGACAAGCGGTTCAACCCTTGATGCACTTTTATAAAATTCAGCTCGAAGATCTCTTAGTTATTCACGATGAAGTCGACCTCCCGTACTCTCAACTTCGTTTTCAACGAAAGCGCGGGCATGGCGGGCAAAATGGGGTGCGAAATATTCACGAGCTATTAGGTAGCAACGAATATGGCCGCCTTAAAATGGGAGTGGGCCGACCTTCTCACCCCGACCACAGCGTGGCTGATTGGGTGCTTTCACCCTTTGGCAAAGATGAGTTTAAGACTTTACCTGACTTTTTAAGCATTGCCTGCGAAGCTATCGAGTATTTTATTAAGAATGGGCTCGATAAAACGGCCAACAAATTTAATTCCGCCCCTAAAGCGGCGGATCCAAAGGACTAAGACATGGCATTACAGTGTGGAATCGTAGGACTACCAAACGTCGGAAAAAGCACTCTCTTTAATGCACTCACCTCGGCCAAAGCTGAAGCCGCAAACTACCCTTTTTGTACGATCGATCCCAACGTCGGCGTCGTAACGGTTCCTGACGAACGCATGAAACAAATCTCGGCTCTCATTAAACCTCAAAAACAAATTCCCACTGTCATGGAGTTCGTCGACATCGCGGGCTTAGTTGCGGGAGCAAGTAAAGGTGAAGGTTTAGGAAACCAGTTTTTAGGAAACATTCGTCAAACCGATGCCATTGTTCACGTAGTTCGCTGCTTTGAAGACGAAAACGTGGTCCACGTAGCCGGAAGTGTCGATCCGATTCGTGATATTGATATTATCAACACCGAGTTGATGCTCGCAGATCTCGATTCAGTCGAGAAGAAAATCAAAAAGATCGAAAAGATGGCCAAGAACACCTCTGATGCCAAACTTAAAACTGAATACGAAATCACAAAAAAAATCTTTGATGTTTTAGGTGACGGAAAGCCCGCACGTATCGTTGAAGCCACCGAAGCTGAAGAACCTTTTTTAAGAGACATGCATTTACTGACTCGAAAACCTGTCCTTTATGTATGTAACGTGAACGAGGGCGAAAACCCTGAAGCAAACGCACACGTTCAAGCGGTGTTTGCACGCGCTAAGTCTGAAAATAACCAAGCTCTCACTATCTGCAGTCAGCTTGAAGCCGAAATCGCTTTACTTGAAGAATCAGAGAAAAAAGAATTTTTAGAATCCTTGGGCGCGACCGAGCCCGGCTTAAATCGTTTGATTCGTGAATCTTATAAACTTCTAGATCTTGTGACTTACTTTACTGCTGGCGAAAAAGAAGTACGTGCTTGGACTATTCGTCGCGGAACAAAAGGTCCAGGCGCGGCTGGCGTGATTCACTCTGATTTTGAAAAAGGTTTTATTCGTGCCGAAACTTATCACTGCGAAGATTTATTCCGTTTAAAATCGGAACAAGCCGTGAAAGAAGCTGGCAAATACCGCCTTGAAGGCAAAGACTACGTCGTAAAAGACGGAGACGTTTTGTTCTTTAGATTTAACGTTTAGTGTAGGCCTCGATAACATCTTGAGGGTCGATCTTCGACATCTCAAGAACTTGTTCGACTATTAAAGCCCCAAAATTTTCACTATCGCCTGGGTAAAAATCCGCCTCAAGCCCTTCTAAAAAAGGCATGTAGGCCATGTCATTCATACGTTCTTTATATGTGGTTCTTTCGATTAAGTTTGAATCGGTAGGTTGATTAAAAACTAAGGCCTTGAAAACTCCACGGCTCGCACCTGAATGTAAACTTTGATCATCGGGCAGCACATACGAAATCGTTTTATCAAATCTAAGCTTTTCGGCGTTACTATTAAAGGCCTTGTCGATCGGGGTAAAATATCGGTTATGAAAATGCTCTGAGAAGTAAACATCGAAGGGTGCACGAGTAAAAATTGTCAGTTCTGTCAGATAGGCAGCAACTGTGTTTTTTCCATCAAGACGAATAACTTCAAAAGTCTGGGCTTCAATTTTACTAATCATCGAAGAGGCTTTACCAACTTGATCGACTTTAAAACTCGCGATCGCAGTGGGCATTTGAATAACATGAATACGGCTTTCGTTTTCGGCCACTCGCTCTTTTAAGTGGTGGATAAGATCATAGACTTTGCGAGCTTCGAACTCTTGAGACCGCCCGAATAAGGTCTTTGCGGCAAAGCTCAGATCACTGATCGCTGCATTGAGC
>CAZDFM010000393.1:0-3512 GCA_964504465.1 uncultured Pseudobdellovibrionaceae bacterium
GTCTTAGACGAATTTTTTAAAAGTGACTCCAAAGCATCTGCTTGGGGCACAGTACGGGGGAAGCCGTCTAAGATAAATTTTTGCTCCCCGATACTCTTCAATTTTTCATCTACCATACCAATCGTCACTGAATCAGGGACCAATTGCCCATTATCAAGATACGATTTGGCTTCTTTACCCAATGCTGTTTGATTTTTAATGGCGGCCCTAAAAAGATCGCCAGTAGAAATATGCAAGTAGCCCATCTTTTCGACGAGTAACGTCGATTGAGTGCCTTTACCAGCGCCCGGAGGACCAAACAGCAAGATGTTCATTAATATTGAACCCTTCGGCTCTTCATTTTAACACCCTTTGTCAGACCTTCGTATTTAGCAGTAAGCAAATGCGATTGGATCTGTTGGCTTGTATCCAAAGCCACACCCACCATAATTAAGAGCGAAGTGCCCCCGAAATAAAAGGGAACCTTGGCCGCATCAATTAAGATATTGGGCAGAATACAAATCAACGAAATATAAATTGCGCCTGTTACAGTTAAACGATCCAAAACTTTTTTAATGTAATCGGCGGTGCTTTTACCCGCGCGAATACCAGGAATGAACCCGCCGTATTTTTTGAGGTTATCCGACACTTCAGTCGGATTAAACACGATCTCAGTATAGAAAAAGCAGAAGAAAACAATCAGCCCAACAAACACAATATTGTAAATCGCGCCGCTTGGAGTGAGGGATTCTTGCATGCTTCTCATAAAAGGAGTGTCAAAAAACTGAGCCATAGTGGCCGGAAACATCAACAATGACGAAGCAAAAATCGGAGGAATTACACCTGAGAAGTTTACTTTAAGTGGCAAGTGATGGGCCTGTTGTCCCATAGCTTCTTTGCCTGATGCTCTCATAGAATACTGAATCGGAATTCTTCTTTGGCCCACTTCGAAGAAAACAATAAAGGCAATACAAGCGACCATAAAGATCAACAATGCCAATGCAAGTACAGCAGACATGTCGCCGTTAGAAACCATGTTCCACATTGATGCTGCACCGGAAGGAATACCCGCCGCAATACCTGCGAAAATAATTAAACTCGCACCATTGCCGATCCCGCGCTCAGTGATTTGCTCACCTAACCACATGATAAAACAAGTACCAGCAGTCAAAGTTAGGATAGTAAAAAGTTGAAAAGGAATGAATCCGACATAGGGAGAAGTAACCAGAGGCACGCCCTGATAATCACTTGTACCTAACCAGCTCGCTAAACCATAGCCTTGGATAATCGCAAGGACGACAGTTGCATAGCGTGTATATTGATTGATTTTTTTGCGACCCTGTTCGCCTTCTTTTTTAAGCTGCTCTAAATAAGGAACCGCTGACTGAAGAAGCTGAAAAATGATCGAAGCCGAGATGTAGGGCATGATACCAAGGGCGAAAACGCTAAACTGTTCTAATGCTCCGCCCGTGAAAGTATTGAATAGACCGAAAATCCCTTTGCTCTGAGCCTGGAAGAAACCAAGCACCGCGCTTCCATCTACCCCTGGAGTAGGAACTTGAACTCCAATGCGGTAAACCGCAAGGACCATAAGAGTAAATAAAATACGACGTCTTAGCTCTTTCGGAAATGTGTACGACTCAGATGCTGCTGCCACGTTTAGATTACCTCGACTTTTCCACCTGCTGACTCAATGCCAGCCTTTGCGGTCTCGCTAAACCTATGCGCTCTCACATTAAGAGATTTCGTAAGTTTACCGTTACCTAAAACTTTAACTAAAACATTCTTCCTTACTAAACCTGCTTGAGCAAGCGTCTCAGGATTAATTTCGCCTTTCATGCCCTCTAATTGAGCAAGATTAACGACGTCAATGTCCTCTTGGAAAGCAGCATTCGTAAAACCCCATTTAGGCATTCTACGAGCCATTGGCATCTGACCACCCTCGAATCCGCGGATGATTTTACCACCGGAACGAGCTTTTTGACCTTTGTGACCTTTACCTGCAGTTCCGCCCTTACCAGAGCCAATACCACGGCCGACTAGTTTACGACGATGTCTTGCGCCTCTTTTAGGCATTAATGATCCAAGTAAGCTCATCTTATTTCTCCACCTTAACATCCAACAAGTGCTGGACCTTATAGATCTGACCACGGTTGGCAGGATTGTCTTTAATTACAACTTCATGGCGGATTCTACGAAGACCAAGACATCTTACGGTGTCTTTTTGATCTTGGGTTGCGCCAATAATGCTTCTGATTAATTGAATTCTAAAAGTCTTTGCCATTTCTTACTCTCTATCCGCCCGCTTTAACGGCGATAAGCTGCATAAGACCATCTAAGGTTGCTCTAACAGCGTTGTGAGGATTAGTAGTACCCACACACTTTGTGAGGATGTCTTTGATTCCAACTGATTCAAGAACGGCTCTTACTGGTCCACCAGCAATAACTCCAGTTCCAGGAGCAGCAGGGATCAAAATAACTTTGGCTGCGCCGAAAGTTCCGATCACCTGATGAGGAATAGTGCGGCCTTCTTTAAGGTTCACTTTATATAAAGTCTTTTTGGCCATGCGGCTGGCTTTTCCGATAGCTTCGGGAACTTCGCCTGCTTTACCAGTACCAAATCCAACTTCACCAGCGCCTGTTCCAGCCACCACGAGAGCGGCGAATGAAAACCGGCGACCACCCTTAACAACTTTGGCGACCCGATTGATTGCTACTACTCGTTCTTGTAAATCGCTTTGCATTTCCACTCTTCAGTTCTCCTTAGAAGTCTAATCCAGCTTCGCGCGCACCTTCAGCCAATGCCTTGATACGCCCATGATATACATAGCCACTTCGATCAAATACTACGTTCTTAATGTTTTTACCGAGGGCTAGTTTAGCGATTTCAGCGCCGACTGCTTTGCTTGACTCGATATTCTTTTTGCCTTTGTTGGTTCCAGACAAAGTAGAGGCGGCCGCTAATGTGGTGCCTTGAGTGTCATCAACCAATTGGGCGTACATATGTTTTCCGCTTCTGAAAACAGCTAAACGAGGACGCTCAGGCGTTCCCATAACTTTTTTGCGGATACGAGCTTTATTTTTAAGACGCTTCTTAACTTTTGAGCTCGTCTTTCTTGAATAACTAATACGGATCATGACACTAACCTCTCAATGAATGACTGCTTACTTAGCAGCAGACTTACCAGCTTTACGACGGATTTTCTCATCACTGTACTTAACACCCTTACCAAGGTAAGGCTCTGGCGGACGGAAGCCTCTAATTTTAGCGGCAACTTGTCCCACCAACTCACGGTTTGCACCCGTGATGATGACTCTTGTTTGTTTCTCAACTTTAATTTCTAAACCTTCAGGAATATCGAAGTGAATAGGGTGAGAAAAGCCCAGAGTAAGTTCTAGCTTTTTGCCAGAAACTGCAGCTCTGTAACCCACACCGTTCAACTCTAACTCTTTTGTCCAACCTTTAGAAACACCTGTTACAGCGTTTTGCACTAATGCGCGGTAAAGACCGTGAAAGGCACGAGATTTAGGTT
>CAZDFM010000394.1:0-3510 GCA_964504465.1 uncultured Pseudobdellovibrionaceae bacterium
TATCCCTTTGTTTACTTGGTCGATCAAGAACAAAGCGTAGCCAAAAGTTTTGGGGCCGTCTGCACACCCGACTTTTTTGTGTTTGCTCCCGACACTGAAGGACCTCGAAAAATCTATTACCGAGGCCGTCTGGATGACTCATGGAAAGATCCTGCACGAGTGAAACAACAAGAGCTTTCATCGGCACTCAGCTTACTGTTACAAAAAGCCCCAGCTCCACTTCAACAGATCCCTTCGATGGGTTGCTCAATCAAATGGCGAGGAGAGTCTGAATGAAAGACCGCATACTGACAGTTTTTACTATCGTACTTTTTACCTGCGGACTCGGGACCGTTATGTGGGTACTTGCCAAATCCTATCTAAAAAATCGAGAACTCACGACAGTCGGAGAAACAACCTGCGTAAACCATCAAGTCGAAATCCCACTCAATGACCCGCTGATGGCAGGTATCCTTACGCAGGATCAGTATCTTGAGGTTCTTTTTGGGTACTATAAATGTAATCCCGTGCAACGGCAGGAACTGGTCTACTACCGCATGTCCCCTCCCCTTGACCCAGTGATACGGAGAGTTCATGGGATTCCGGGCGATAGGTTTGAGGTTTTAGATGCGGGCACTGCGCGCACCTACAATTTGAAAATTAACGGCGAACTTGTAAAAACTCAGAACCAGATCTTTTTCTTTACCTCTGACGATCTTCCACCACTTAAGACCTTTGAAATCGCGCGCCAAGGCGTCTTGGGACTCAATGAGTTTATTGTGTTCGCCGAAGTTCCCCCGGGAGGTTCAGACAGTACTGCCCTTGGAATTGTCAAATTGACTGCCTTTGAAGGTAAGGTCGTCGTTCGAGACTAAAAACTTTTCCAATTGTGCCTAATTTCGATTACTTAGCTTGGTTGTGGGCGAAAAACTAGATACGTTTACCCGCATGAAGAAAAGCCTCTTCGTTTGTTCCGTATTCTTACTCATTTTAAATGTAACGCCCGCATTTGCGGTGGCTTCTTTTTGGAGCTGCAATTTAATTGCTGAACTTAACGGAGTTCCTTCCTCTTTTCTTTATCACAACAAAGACAGTTGGGAAGGCAGCGGCAAGATCTCATGTCAGCGTCACGCTGACCGTATCGAAGAAGAAGTAACCGTACAATACGAAGGCTGGGCTTCGGCAACAGGGCTTGCAAGTCGCTCGCGTTTGACGTTCTTTTCGTATTTTATACCCACGCATAATCCCTCTGAAATTTTAAAAGTTTTCGCGACTTCTTCGATGGGCGAGATTCCAATGTACTTTGATCATCCCGTCACAACGGTTCTTCAAGTCGGCCGCAATCGCCCCTTCGAAGTGGCGGTTAGAGCGCACCAGAGCGATCAAAATTTGAGTATCCCTCTCAACTACGGCACGATGTCGATCTCTAGAAAAAATAACGCCCCGAAACTCGATTAAGGCTTGAGCGTCAGTGCTTTTCGGCTTAATTCCATTGCATGTTAAAATGGATCTTTGCTGGACTTTTATTGTCGTCAGTTGGCCTTGCCACCTACCTTTACTCACACCTAGGCTTTTATAAATCCGCGCAAGTTATCGGGGTCGAAGAGCAAGGTTTCTGGATGCTCGCAAAAAGTCATAAAGGCGCATATCACCAGATTTCTCCCTACCTCACAGAAATTGAGGCGGCCGCCCTTAAAGCCGGTATCACTTGTGTGAACGCCTATGCTTTGTTCTTAGATGATCCGAGTTCGATGGCCGAAGATCGGTTACGTTCAGAGATCGGCTGCATACTTGCGCAAGAACTCACTGAACTTCCGCCTGAACTTGTTGAAAAAAAGTTGAGTGTAAAGAGATGGGAGCCTGAGGCTCTTCTTCATATTAGCTTTGACGGCTCCCCTGCAATCAGTCCGTTTAAAGTGTATTCGGTTGCTGAAGAGTGGTTCGAAGAAAAGCGTCAGTCTAAACCGACAGAAGTCCTTGAAGTCTATGCCCTCGACGTTAAAGGTAAACTAACGACTCACTATTATTTCCCGACTAAAAAAGGAAATTAATGAAACTCAATTTTTCTCATTTAAATATTTACTTGGCAGTCGCATTTGCTCTTTTGTTTTTAAGTTGCACAACGGCACCTAAAACTCCTGAGATGACCGCCGACATGAGCGCCAATTTGACTCGCGACGAAGCGACAAGCCGTTTCTCGCAAATCGAGGACATTAAATACGATTTAAGCTTACAGTTAACCGATGAAAAAACCTATAAAGGTACAAGCCACATCAGTTTAAACGTGCGCCACACAAAACAAGATCTGCGCTTAGACTTTTACCGAGGTCAAAAAGTTGGGTTGCATCTCAACGGTGAAGCCCTCGAACTCCCTTACAACGGGCAATATCTTTTGCTCCCAGCTGATAAACTAAAAGTAGGAACCAATATTATTGTAGTCGAATTCGAGACTTCTTATAGCCAGGATGGAAGCGGCCTCTACCGCTTTCGAGATCCTCAAGACGGCAATAGCTATATTTATTCCGATTTAGAACCTTTTGACGCCAACAAAGTTTTTCCGTGTTTCGATCAGCCTGATTTAAAGGCGACTTTTAAAATGAAGGTCACGGCGCCAAAAGATTGGACCGTGATCACCTCAACTTTAGAAACTTCAAAACAGGTAAATGAGAAAGACACTTTAGTCTGGAACTTCCCAGAGAGTGCTCGTTTTTCGACTTATGTTTGGTCTTTGCATGCCGGGCCTTATCATAAGTGGGAAGATAAATCGGGAAAAGTTCCGCTTCGGCTTTTTGCTCGACAAAGTCTTGCCCAATATGTGGATCCGAAAGAATGGTTTTTGCTCACTCAGCAAGGATTTGCCTACTTTGAAAATTACTTTGCTTTTCCCTACCCTTACAAAAAATATGATCAAATTATAGTTCCAGAGTTTAATTCCGGTGCGATGGAAAACGTAGGAGCTGTGACCTTCAATGAACTCTACCTCTCGCGCGGCGAAAAATCCCGTGATGATAAGAGACGACTGGCGAACACGCTTTTGCACGAACTGGCTCATATGTGGTTTGGAAATCTTGTCACCATGAAATGGTGGAATGATCTTTGGCTCAACGAGAGTTTTGCGACTTATATGGCGGCATTAGCCTCTGCAGAAGCGACTCAATTTAAAGAAGCCTGGACCGAATTCAACGGAACTAAAGCCTGGGCTTATTATGAAGACCAGTTGGTTACGACCCATCCGATCGAAGCTCCAGTTAAGAATACACTCGAAGCCTTCGCTAATCTTGACGGCATCACCTACAGCAAAGGTGCATCTTCTATTAAGCAGATCTCTTATTTTTTAGGCGCTGATAACTTTAGAAAAGGTGTTCAGAATTATTTTAAAACTCACGCCCAAGGCAACACAACGCTTGAAGATTTTATGGCGGCTTTATCCTCCGCGAGCGGCCGAGATCTTAAGACCTGGCAAAAACTTTGGCTCCAGACAGCGGGCATAAACACAATTCTGGCCGAATACAGCTGTGATCAAGACAAAAT
>CAZDFM010000395.1:0-376 GCA_964504465.1 uncultured Pseudobdellovibrionaceae bacterium
TCTTCGTCAGTTGCGGCTTTAATTAAAGGATCTTCACCCGGAGCTGCGTCTTCATCTAAACTTTCATTCCCAAAACTGTCTTCGATTTGGCTTTCATCTAAAGACATTTGGCCTTCGGTGTCTCCCGCCACTTCTGGAGCGGTATCTGGAGTGGTTTCAAAAGCTTCAAACAAATCCACTGCCATTTGTAACTTTGAGGGTTCATTGTTGTAGGCAGACTCGTAGTTTTCAACTTGGCTAACAGAGGCCTCTTCGATGGGCTTACGAGCGACGATATAAAAGTCTCCGTAATTTTCGGCTTGAAACAAATTAACAAAACCCATCTTTGCAAGCTCAAGCATACTTAAAAAAGTCACTAACAGTTGGTCACGGCCGC
>CAZDFM010000395.1:386-1155 GCA_964504465.1 uncultured Pseudobdellovibrionaceae bacterium
TCAAGCTTAACCCGAGTTCCTACAACCAACCGGTCTTTAATTTCTAAGATTCTTGAAGCGATCGATTGAAGTTCACCCATCACGCGGTGAACAGAAGTTTTCATCTTTTTAACTGCACTTCGATAAGAAGAAATCAGGGCAAAAAGAGGATTGTCCTCCATGATGATATCGCCCTCGGTACGGGCTTCGATATCTTCGCGAGAGCCTCGAAGCCAAATGTCTCGTCCAAGCAAGGGACGCTCGTAGAGTTTATGTGCGGCTTCTTGGTACTTTTGGTACTCCATAAGTTTTTGCACAAGTTCTTTACGAGGATCTTCGGTTTCGATCTCTTCGCCTTTTTCGTTGTACTGAGGCAAAAGCATTCGAGATTTAATATGAATAAGGGTTGCCGCCATCGCGACGAATTCGCCCGCCATTTCGAGATCGAGTTGGCGCATGGCTTTGATGTACTCAAGGTACTGGCGCGTGATGTGATGTACGTTGATATCAAAGATATCCATCTCTTCTTTGCGGATAAGATGCAAAAGAAGACCGAGTGGACCTTCGAATCGTTCTAACTGAATATGTAAACTCAAATCCCTGCCCCTAAGCTGCAAACCAGCATGACACCCTTAGCCACTACTCGTCTTCATGACTCGTCTTCACGAATGGTCTTCATTGAATCAAGCCTAAAGTCAGATTTCAACAAATCTTTGAGGTTCGCTTATACTTTGAGCTTGAGCGGCTAAAAGCCTGAATTAACGGGATTTTTAGGTTGAAAGAAGCGGGC
>CAZDFM010000395.1:1165-3502 GCA_964504465.1 uncultured Pseudobdellovibrionaceae bacterium
AGCCCATTTCGCTTAAGAGTTCAGCAGAGCACCTAGGCTGAACGCAATTGAAACAAGATTCTCCGTCATCCACTGAACTGGGATCGCAAGATACCTCAGAGCACCCGACAGAAGTGCGATGATCAGAATGATCGAAGTGTACTGCTGAAGTCCCTCAAGTTTGAGATTCATGTCATGCGGTAGAAAGCGCGCTAAGACCTTCCCGCCGTCTAGCGGATGCATTGGGAGAAGGTTAAAGATCGCCAAAAACAAATTGGTCATAATAAACAAATGAGCAAGCTGAACCAAAGATTTTGCCATCTCAAGTTTTGCTCCAAAGATGATAATCAAGGTCAGCGCAACAGTCCCTACAAGACCCAATAAAACATTTGAAAGGGGGCCCGCAAACGCGATCCAAAACATATCTTGCTTTGGGCGCGAAAGGTTTCGCTCGTTCACTGGAACAGGCTTTGCCCAACCAATAAAAGGAAGCCCCGTAAAAAGCGCCACGAGCGGCAAAGTCACGGTTCCGATCCAATCAATATGTGCAACCGGATTGAGCGTAAGTCGCCCCATCATCTCAGCCGTTCGGTCCCCTTTTCTGCGAGCTACCCAACCGTGAGCAAATTCGTGAAAGCAAAGAGAGAAAAGCAAAATCAAAAACATCACCATAAGGTGACCGTTCGAGCCGATAAAATTCACAATGTCGTTCATGCGTCGAGTATAGTCTGTTTTGGCTCGAGAGAGAATGACATTCACTTTTTCGCCCGCGAGCGACCTCTGTGCCGTTGCAGGCTGCGTCAAGCTGAACGCAGCTTTGGTCTGGGCTTGCTCTCACACCCTCAAAAAGCAGTGCTTCTACACCGAATAGCCAGCTAAGCTTAAGGAATGAGTGCTCTCTTTAAGAAAGTCATCTTTGATAATATCCATGGCTACATCACCCTTAATAAGGTCGAGACTCGAGTTTTGGAGTCGGCTTATTATCAGCGACTTCGCTGGATTCGACAGCTCGGGTTTAGCTTTTATATCTTTCCGGGCGCCACTCACACCCGTCATGCTCACGCTTTAGGCGTTTTGCATGTCATGGACCGCATTCTTCGAAGCATCGGTCGCTACGCTCCTGACGACGATCTTTTCGACCCCTCTGCTCGAGACGAAAAAACTCAGTTTCATAGAACCATGCGCCTTGCAGCCATGCTTCATGACATTGGGACCTTCCCGTTTTCGCATTCAATTGAGCTTGCCTACATTAATCACTGGAGGCATCAACGCGCTCTAGGCAATCCAAAGTACACGGCCAATCATGAAGTTTTAGGGAGCCACATCATTCGTCACACTGACTTTGAAGGCGGACTCACTCGCATTTTACGAGAAGAAGGCATTGATCCGGATGAGTTGTCTTTGATCATCGCCGGTAAATCTAAAAACATATTAGCTAATCAGCTCACTCATTCTGATATCGACGCAGATAGAATGGATTATTTAATCCGGGATGCTCATCACACTGGAATTAAACTTGGTGTTTACGATATGGATCTTTTGATTCGAAACATCACGACCTATAAAGATAAAAACCAAGAAATCTTATGCGTTAAAGAAGATGCCATGAACTTGGCCGACGCTTTTTTGGTGAGCCGCTACTTTTGGTATTCACAAATTATCAACGATGGCGCGGGCTACAAATTTGATTTGATCGCAGCTAAAATTGCCGAGTACTTTTTAGAAAATGGGATGACTTATTCGTTTGATCAACTCATGGATCAAGTCAGCCAAAATCCAGACGAATATTTTACCTTTAATGATTCTTATTTTATGGCGAAGCTGCACGAATATCTTGCGGGCCGAAAAACCCACCCCATGATTCATGAATTAAGCGAGATGCTTGCAAAACGTATTACCCCAGCACAAATTAAAATTCACCCTGTCGTCCCGACGCTGATCCAAAACGAAGAGCACCGGCTTGAAGTTGTGGGTCAAGTCAGCCGTGCAGTCGAATGGCTTAAAGAAGAAATGAAACGAGTTACACCCGGCGCCTGGATGATTTCAGATGTTCCGAGCCGTGACGTTATGTTCACGCGAAATCATGAAGCTTTAAAACGCGAAGTAAAAGACATCAGCCGACATTTGATTTCGCGTGATTCAGTTAAAATTTTGACCAGACACAATGAGCTTAAGCTCTTGATTGATATTTCCAACTCATTGATGACCATTTTATCAGGCTACCGAAACTTTATTCCGCGCATTTATGTAAGTCCTAAAACCTTCGAGACATTAGAAAAGAAAAAAGTCTTAGAAGAAATGCGTAAGCAGAAGTTTTAGAATTTATCTTCCATCTCCCCGACTTGTCTTGAAGACAAG
>CAZDFM010000396.1:0-3222 GCA_964504465.1 uncultured Pseudobdellovibrionaceae bacterium
GCATCTCTTCCTCACGGTTTATCGCATGGGTGTAAATACGGCTTATTTCTTTTCGAGAATAGCCGTTACTCCCATTCCACCAGCAGTGCAGATAGAAATCAAGCCGCGACCAGAGCCTTTTTCGTTGAGCATTTTTGCAAGGCTCGCAACAATACGGGCACCAGTGGCCGCAAAAGGGTGACCGATCGCAACACTTCCACCTTTGACGTTCATCTTTGAACGGTCGATTGAACCAAGCGGTTGATCGAGGCCTAACTTGTCTTTACAAAAACTTGCGCTCTCCCAGGCTTTGAGTGTGCATAAGACTTGCGCGGCAAAGGCTTCGTGAATTTCGTAGAAGTCAAAATCCTGAAGTGTTAAGCCAGCCTTTTTTAACAGTCTTGGCACAGCATAGGCGGGTGCCATCAACAAACCTTCATCTTTAACAAAGTCTACAGCCGCTACTTGCGAAAAAGTAAATTCGGCAAGGATCGGCCAGCCCATCGCTTTGGCGTAATCTTCTGAAGCGAGTAAAACGGCGGCGGCGCCATCTGTAAGTGGTGATGCATTTCCAGCGGTAATCGTGCCTTTTTCACTTCGTTCAAACGAAGGTTTTAGTTTTGCGAGCTTCTCAATTGAGGTGTCTTTTCGAATATTCGCATCGGTTTTAACGCCGTTGAAGGGGACAACTAAATCGTTATAGAAACCTTCTTCAAAAGCCTTGGCCGCGTTTTGGTGACTGGCAAGGGCTAACTCATCTTGGTCAACGCGCGAGATATTCCATTGTTGTGCCATGAGTTCGCAGCTCTGTCCCATGCTGAGGCCTGTTCGTGGTTCGATCACCGCAGGAGCAATAGGCTTTAAGTCTGACGGGCGAAGCTTCAAATAACTCATCACGCGTTCGCTTGTGCTCTTTGCTTTATAGGCGTCTAACATTTTATGCCCAAAGGTGTCGGGGAATACAAAAGGTAGATCACTGTTTGTATCTGTACCGCCAGCAATGCCGGCATCGATCTGTCCAAGCGCAATCTTATTGGCTATTAAAATAGTGGCTTCAAGCGAAGTGCCGCAAGCCTGTTGAATGTCATAGGCTGGTGTGCGCGGACTTAGACCTGAACTTAACGTAACTTCGCGGGCCATATTCCAGTCGGAAGAATGCTTCATAACAGCCCCGAGCACTACTTCGCCGAGTTCAACATTTTTCAAATTATATTTTTCTACAACTGCGCGTACCGCAGCTGTCATAAGTTCACGATTTCCAATTCGGCCGTAAGAGGTCATAGATCTAGAAAAGGGAATTCGCTGACCACCGACGATGACTACTTTTTTGCTCACAACTTACTCCTGGGTTCTTAAAGTTTTTGTTTCTTCATCTTGTTTAATAAATTCAATCGCTTTTTTAATGAGTTCTTTATTCTTTAAAATTCGGTAGTGACCGAGCCCTTCAGAAACCCAAAGTTTTGATTTTGGCCACATCATTTGCAATCGATACGATTGCTCAAGTTCGATATCGCTATCATTCCTGTCATGGATGATCAAAGCGGGAGTCTGAAGTTGATGAGAAATTGACACCGGCGAAAGATCTTCCCACGATAAATTAAAAAGCTCTTCTGCTTTGGCTCTGAGAATATTAAAAACATTCTTATCAGCTCCGGTGCCGCGAACGATTTTGCCTAAGCTATGGTGCAGATCAGACATTGGCGCAAACAAGACTACTTTTGAAGCGGGAGCTCCCCAACTAAGTGCGACACTTACGGCAGCCGCGCCAAATGAATGGCCCATGACGGCGTAGGTGTCAGTAAAATGCTCAAGCACTTCGAGTACCACGCGGCTGCTACCCGGAAGGTGAGCTTGTCTCCCATCGGAGTGGCCGTGCGCCGGTAAGTCCAAAAGTGTGACGTTAAAGCCTTCAGCAAGTAAGGGCTCAATAAAGTGTCGAAACTGAACACTCGCGCCAGCCCAGCCGTGGACCAAGATTACTCGTTTTGAATTTTCGGGTTGGTCCCAGTTCCAGGTCGCGACATGATGTTCGCCCGCATTAATTTTAATGAGTTTTGCAGATTCAAGAGTTTTTAAATCGCGTTCTTTAAATTTAAAAGTTGGCGGTGTAAGCATTTGCTTCAACGCAAAGCTTGCGGTCTGCTCGGGGAACCACCGACTAAAAAAACTAACACAAGATTGGGTGAGAGTCATTGAGACCTCCTGGGGCTTCTCGACTGCAGAAGCAGCTCCTCAAAAGCTTCTTCGCAAAATCCATCGGCCTTTTCGTTTTCAAGCAGACGGTGATAGTGGTGAAATCCAAGAATTAATGAGAACCAACGCCAAGCAAATCGTTCGACATCGAGTTCTTCTGCAAAGTGACCTTCGTCTTTTGAAATCTGCGCAGCTTTTTGAAGTGTGCGGATAAGATCGCTTTGTTTTTCTTTGAGAAATTGTTTGAGTGGTCCGGGCTGATCATCGACTTCACTTGAAGCCGCAATCAAAAGACAACCTCCGGGATGCTCCGAGTTACCGCGCACCCAAGACTTCCAAAGTTGATGGAGTTTTTTTACTCGAGGTTCTCCACGTGGCTCCTTAAGAGCGGGGAGTACGACCTTTTCAGTAAAACGTTTGCTGACCGTATCGAGGATCTGAACCTGAAGATTTTCTTTTGATTGAAAGTGTCCAAAAAGGCCGCTCTTTGACATGCCGACGAGTTTGGCGATGCGGCCGATACTAATGGACTCTAAGCCTTCTTTGGTGGCCATTTTGATCGCCACTTTGAGAATGTCTGTTTTAGTGTCATAACCCTTAGCCATGCTCTAATTAAAGCACGACCGTTCGTTTTCTGCAAGACTGGGCGCTTTATCGTCTCATTTCGAGAGGTTAGGGGCCCGAGTGGCGATCCAGATCCCCACGCACGCCACTAAAAGCCCGAGCCACTTGGTGGTGTCGAGGGCTTTGTTTTCGAAGAGATAGTCCCAGCTTGCTCCCGCTGCCACCTGGGCAACTACGAGAGCAATAAAGGTGAGAGCGGCGCCCACGCGAGATATGGCAAGTGGCACTCCAATCACAAAAGCAAAACCGAAAAGGCCCGGAAGCACATGCCAGAACTTAAACTTTTGAAACGAAGCTAAGTTTTGAAAAAGGGGAGTTGAAGGGATAAGTCCCCAGTGAAGACCTAAAAATAAGGCAAGTGAGGCTAAAAGAAAAACAATCGCATTTAAAAGGACGGCTCCGGGGAGGCCCCACTCGGCCCCAATC
>CAZDFM010000396.1:3232-3482 GCA_964504465.1 uncultured Pseudobdellovibrionaceae bacterium
ATACATAGACAAACAACCAATGGTCGCAATTAAGATCCAAATCATATTCTACCCCTCTACAAACACTGGCTTTTTTAATTGCCGTTGGTAAGCTTTTATCATGTCACAAAATCCTATGAGTTCGGCAGAAGTCTTTTTAAAAATTGCAGATCAATTTCAACTGGGAGATCTGCCTACTGAACAAAGCCACCCACTCACAACCGAGTTGTCGTATTTAAGCCGCGAGAATTTAGAAGAAGCTCTTGAACGA
>CAZDFM010000397.1:0-3248 GCA_964504465.1 uncultured Pseudobdellovibrionaceae bacterium
GTTCGCAAATTAAAAGTCATCGCTGGCAAGCTTTGGATTCGATCGTAAATTATGCCGAAGGTTCAGAATGCCGACACGGCGACATCTTGACATATTTTAAGGACCAAAAAAGGATTTCACGCTGCGGACACTGCGACGCCTGTGACCCCAATTCACCTCGTCGAATTGAGACTCCGAAAAAAGCTGCCCGGGTGATTACACGGTCTCAGAAAAAAGCTAAACGCGAAAAAATTCAGGTCGACGAACTCAATCAAGATGCGCAGTGGAAGATCGAAATTATTCGGGAGTGGCGTAAACAGTACGCAAAAGAAAATGACATTCCCGCGTTTATGGTTTTCAGTGATAAAACTCTAATCGACCTTGTGAACAAGTCTCCCTCAAGCGAATCAGATCTCTCAAAAGTCTACGGCCTAGCTGAAAAGAAGATCACGGCTTTTGGGAAAGTTCTGATCGAAAAACTCAATCCTGTTTAACAGCTGAGCTTATAAACCAATTTTAATTTGATAGTCTTTAACGAGTTGGTCGATCTCAGACTGGAGCTCGGCTGTACAATCAAATGGATATCTCAGATGGGATTTCTCCCAACGCGATATCCACTCTTGCCCTACTGGTTTCGCTAAAAGTTTAAGATCAGTTGAGGCTTGTGTTGTCTCATCTTTTAATCCGGTGGCCTGCCCGTAACCGACATAAAACCCGCCCGCGATCATGGCGGTCCGAATCCGAGTCGCACGGCTATAGGTATAAAGAATTGTACCACCCTCTTCTACCTCTCTCGATTTTCTTCTGAGCCTTCTAAAACACTCCGTCGTCCACATGTCTTCGTTCACTTTGGGTGAATAGGGATCAAAAAAGATTAAATGCGGTTTTGAAGTTTCAACATTGATCTGCTCGAGAAAATCCCCATGTCGGAGCTCCCAGCTTAGCTGATTGTCGGTCCATTTTCCCTTTGAGAGTAACGTTTCAATAGCGGTCTCAAAACCTTTAAAATGGTCGAATTTATCAGAGTGGCTTAAGGCAAATCGCAAGAGCTCAAGCTCTCTTTCAAAGCTTACAATCCGGAGTGGCCTTCTTGGTTCCTTTAAGTTTTTCGCGCAAGCCAAGGCTGCAATCGCATTGGCTGCTGCTCCCAAACCCACGTCAAAAATCACGAGTTCTGATGAGTCGCCATGAAGCAACTTTGCATTGAGTCCCGACTGTTCGATATAAAGTGCGTTGGCCTCAGCCCATGGCCCTACGGGATTATGCATGATCTCATTGACCAGAGTATTACGAATTGAAGTAACACCCATGGTGGTCGTGACAATTTCAAAAAGAGGTTGGGACAGGAAAGGCTCCTTGAATTTTTTTTACCTGAGACCGGCTTACAGGGGCAGTCTTAACTCGTGGTTTTCATTTGGTCCAGCACTTCAGCTTTGGGGTTGTCATTCTGAGCCTTTCCAAGTAGTTAAAGGGGCATGATCAGCACCTCAAATGTCAGTTTAAGATTCGGAGCTAAAAAGCTCTTCGACGAAGTTAACGTTAAATTTACCCCGGGAAATTGCTACGGCCTGATAGGGGCCAATGGCGCAGGTAAGACGACTTTTCTTAAGATTTTAGCAAAAGAAATCGAGCCTAATACCGGCGAAGTCATCATGGCGCCTAACCAGCGCCTTTCGGTTTTAAAACAAGATCATTATGCTTTCGATGAATTCACCGTTTTGCAGACCGTGCTTATGGGTAACGACAAGCTTTACAAGGTCATGCAAGAAAAAGACGCCCTCTACAGCAAACCTGACTTTTCAGAAGCCGACGGCGAACGCGCCTCTGTACTTGAAATGCAGTTTGCTGAACTCAACGGCTGGGAGGCTGAGTCCGAAGCTGGCATTATGTTAGCTGGCCTGGGAATTCCCGACAGTGTCCACGGTAAACTGATGAAGGAACTTACCGGCGGCGACAAAGTAAAAGTGCTTTTAGCTCAAGCCCTATTTGGCAAACCCGATGTTCTTTTACTGGATGAGCCGACGAATCATCTGGATATTTATGCGATCAAATGGCTTGAAGAGTTTTTGATTAATTTTGAAAACACTGTAGTCGTGGTTTCGCACGATCGATATTTTCTTAATAAAGTCTGCACTCATATGGCTGATATCGATTATTCAAAGGTCACGACCTATACTGGTAACTATGACTTTTGGAGACAAGCTTCAGAGTTAAGTCAGCGTTTATTGTCTGACCAAAACAAGAAAAGTGCAGATAAAGCCGAAGAGTTAAAAGCCTTTATTCAGCGATTTAGTGCGAATGCCTCAAAGTCACGACAAGCCTCTTCTCGACAAAAACAACTTGAGAAACTTGAGTTTAACGACATGCCGGTTTCGTCGCGAAAAAATCCTTTCGTAGGCTTTACTCCCAAACGTGAACTTGGGAACGATGTTTTAACAGTTAAAGGTCTTAGTAAGTCGGTTGAGGGCGAACAGCTCTTAAAAGACGTGAGTTTTACTATGCGTCGCGGAGATAAAATTGTTCTTCTAGGCCGAAACGATTTAGCTAAAACAGTGTTACTCGACATTTTAGCAGGCGAACTACAGCCAGATGCTGGAAGCTTCACCTGGGGAATTACGACATCTGTCAGTTATTTCCCGACTGATAACAGTAAGTACTTTCAAGGTGGCGAAGATACACTCGTGGATTGGCTTCGTCAGTATTCCGAAGAAAAGGATGAGTCCTTTATTCGAGGCTTTTTAGGAAAGATGCTTTTTAGTGGCCCTGATGCACTTAAAAAACCGTCAGTTCTCTCGGGTGGAGAAAAAGTGAGATGTATGCTTTCAAAAATGATGCTCGCAGGACCGAACGTCATTTTGCTTGATGGCCCCACCGCTCACTTAGATCTCGAAAGTATTTCGGCAGTAAACGATGGAGTGTCGCGCTTTAAGGGTAATGTGATTTTAACCTCGCACGATCACGAGTTTATCCAGACAGTTGCCAACAGAATCATCGAGCTTGAAAACGGTAAAATCAAATACGACGACAATATTACCTACGACGAATATATCGAAAAAACTAAACCCGCAGGAAATAACTAGCCGAAGCTTTTTATTGCGCCACGTTTAGTTAGACCCGAGTTAATTAAACGTCAGCTTCGGAGCCCACTCTTCCCACTTCTTAGGGGCTTCTTCAGCTAGCGAAAATTTGTCGCCTGCCTTTGCCATCGGCCCTGCTTCATTAGGTGTCGCGAGAGCGATTCCGCCTTTTAACAAGGTTTCCATCGAATT
>CAZDFM010000397.1:3258-3474 GCA_964504465.1 uncultured Pseudobdellovibrionaceae bacterium
AACAAGCCTACATCAGCTTATACACCTGATTTTTGCCAGAAAACGGTGTTGGATCGAATGACATTTACGAATTCTCGTTGGACGCTAATCTCAATACGGACCTCTCGTGAGTGAGAACCAAGCTTGACCCCCGAAACTGCTCCGACTTTTAATCCTCTAAAAGTAACCGGATCTCCTGGGTTAATGGAATCCGCCAAGGAAGTGGTCAACCAATAA
>CAZDFM010000398.1:0-3469 GCA_964504465.1 uncultured Pseudobdellovibrionaceae bacterium
TCGCTTAATTTTTTTGCAGGCTCAAGCTCCATGAGCTGTCCCCGGCCACATTGCTGGGAGGCCGAGCGAATGATCTTCTGCCAACGGGCCCACTTGTTAGAGCCAATCTTCTCTTCGGTTCTAACGAAGCTGTAATCGCTAAACACGGGGGTTACTCGAGCCACACCTAGTTCGGCTGCTTTTTCTAAAATGGTCTCAAAGGTCGCAAACTTTGGAATCGAGACATAAAGATGAATATGGGGCTTGGGCAAAGGAGGAATAATTCTTTCTTCAAGAATTTTTGTAGTAAGGCTCTTCTTGGCAACTGCCGTCACTTCAACAAACAAGGCTCGCCCGTCTCCGGGCAAAAGTTCAAAACGCGAGCCTTGGTCAAACCGGCAGACATCGCGAATGTGATGAAACAGTTCGCCCTCAACTTCGATCTCCCCGTTTACGATATCTTCGGGCGAAATCCAAAAACGTCTCACTTAAGCCTCTGAAGTAAATAGCCTCGCCATTCTCCTCGAGCATCCGACTCAAGAAGTTCGTAGTCGGCTTTATCAGCACCTAAAAATTCGTCGACAAAAACGGGAGCGCGTTCTTCAAGCACCCCTGTTAAAAGTAAATAGCCTTTTGGTTTTACTCGGGCTTTTAGATCTTTTGAGATTCGAACCAAAACCCCATCAATAATGTTGGCTACAACAATATCGTAACTCGAACCAAGTTCTTCAACCTGCTTTGGGAGAACGTCGACATATTCGCATAAATTTCGCTGAACGTTTTCAACTGCCACTTGTCTTGCAACCGGATCAATCTCAGTGGCTTCAATTTTGGTAAGCCCCATATGTTCCGCAAGGATCGACAAAACTCCGGTACCAGTTCCAACATCAAGCATTGTGTTGAGTTCAGTTTTTTGACCGAGGTTCCAAAGCATTTTAGAAGCAAGCTGGGTCGTTTCGTGAGTGCCCGTACCAAATGCCATCCCGGGATCCATACTGATAATCCACTTGGCTTCTGGTGGAGCTTTAAGCCAACTAGGTACGATCCAAACATCTTCAACCAGTGAGAAGGCGACAAAACCTTTTTTCCATTCTTCGAGCCAGTCTTTTTCTTTTTCTTCAGAGACTTTGACTTTTACTTCTGGAAAGCGCGCGGCGATGTCTTCAAAAAACTCTTTTGGCGGAGTTTCTTTAAAGTAAACTTCGACATCTAAAAAGGGAGTTTCAATTATCTCAGGATCATACTCCAAAGTTTTTTGGTGAAACTTGAGAGCTTCTGAAACTCCTTCGGCTCCAAATTCAAAACATTGCGCACTGACAAACTCTTCAAGCGCACGCGGGATTTCGGTGATTTTAACTAAAAAATAGGTGTCTGACATGGACGCCGTTTTAACACACTTGCACAAGGCGTCCAATGGGTAAGCACGGAGCTTACCCTTACTTGAAAGCTTTACTGAAGCGTGGATACGGGCGCGGGTTTCGCGTCGGGTGTAAGGGTCGCTTTTGAAGCTAAATCAGCAGACATAGTGGCATTACTTGCTTGGGGTTCGCCCGCTTTTGCTGAAATAGTGGGAGCGGGCTCTGGCTCAACAGCAGCAGCAGTTGGAGCAGTAGGTTCTGAAGTCGGCGCTTCTTCGTTTGAAGCAGATTTGTTTTTACCTTCCATCACCATTGTATCTAAATCAAGGGCGTCACCCAACATTACGAAGTCGTAATCTAGTATCGGATTCGCTACCCGTGAAATAGTAGAATGATCTCGTGCCACCGCTAAGTCTTTTTGTACGTGAATGACTTTGATTTTTCCAACTTCAAGATTCATTTCGCCGGCTGATTTATTCTGATAGCTGTCGTAAAGAGAAACTTTTCTTACCACCGTGATGATCATTCCTACTCTTAGGCCACGCACCGATCCTGCGTTCAGATAGTAGTCTTTATAAAGCGGCTCATTATCAGAAAGTGCGAGTGTGTTTCGAACATCAAAAATCGAAATTTCTTGAGCGAAAGTCGTCGTGGTTTTGAGGCAGAGTAATAAAGAGATAAAAAAGATTGAGCCTTTTAAACTGGCTCTCAGGCTATTCCATCCAATGGCAAACATAAAGATCCCTCCCGTGGGATACACTTTCCTTCCGTGGTCTTTAGTTTGCCATCCGTGGCTATAGTATTTTTCGGAGGCTCTTGCTCCTGACTTAAACTGAAACAACAAAACTGGCTCTCCGCCTCGTCTTGAAACCCGACTTTTGTCGGCTCTTAAAATGAAAAAACCAGAGTGGTTCGCACTCTGGTCTCTAAATTCAAATTTTTTGAATGTTTATTCGGGCGAAGCTTCTGGTCCTGGACCGGGAGCGCCGATTCCTGGAACCTTCACTGCAACTCCCCAATCATAAGCTTGGCTCTTGAGCGACGATTGCGGATTTTGAACCACACGCTGTTGAAGCTTAGTAAAAATCGGCTCTTTAATTGCGAGTGAGTTATCTTGAAGCACACACTGTCTTGCGATTCGTTTTGCCACATTCACAACAACTGGAGCTTTTAAGTTCGCTGTCATTTGAGTGGGATCACCCGGAATTGTAATGATCGAGAAATACCGAATGCCTTCGGCCTTGTTTAAACCCAAGATCTCAAGATCATGCTTCGTAAGATTAACATTGTACGACGGAGTGAACAGTTCCGGCTCTAAGATTGGAAACGCAATGCCGGGCTCTTCGCAGCTTTGAAGCCATGCAAAGATCTCGTCGTTGGGGTCATCCAACAATACAAACTGTCTTAAGTTATTGAAGCCTAATAGACCCTCAGGAAACTGAATGATGTCTTCTTGAGTGAGTCCGATTACCCCAAAACGGGAAGTCTTAATTTCCATGCTACTCCCCCTCCTAAATAGAGGATGCCCCTAAACTTAAGACACGACAAGACGTAATAGAGGTCAATAGTTAGAAATATCCAGACAAAGATCTAGATTTTGACATTGAGCGCCAATTTTCAAATTTATAAGGATTTAAGGAATACTCTAAGTTTTCAGTAACTTAGCTACGGCGCGAGTCGAATCCGATGAAGTCGTAGCCGACTCTTCGTTTTGACCCTGAATGGCGACGTAAACTTCTTCGCGGTGAATTTTGGTGTCTCGTGGAGCTTCGATACCTAAACGGACTTGTTTGCCTTTGATCTGTACCACTCGGATCTTAATATGATCGTCGATCGCGATACTTTCTCCGAGTTTCCGAGTTAGAACCAACATTTTTGATCTCCTTCAACATCCAGGTCAAAGCGTAATTTGTCTGCCGTATTTAAGTTCCAACTTAGATAAGGCATCAACTGAAAGATTCTCTTGATGAGTGCGAATCCCTGCAATTGATTTAACGGCATTTTGAATTGCGTTCCTTAGCTAAAACTTTCCCCGGCCAAAGTCAAGGAGGGGTCAAAAAAGCCTGTGGTTTTACGGTTTTGGAAAAAATCACAAGTCGAATCGCGTCTTCGCAGTCGCAAAAATCTAGTCT
>CAZDFM010000399.1:0-3466 GCA_964504465.1 uncultured Pseudobdellovibrionaceae bacterium
GAAGAGCAATTTACAATATGGGCGGTCTAAGACCATGTGGGAATGCATTGAGAACTTACTAAATGGCCAATCATTTCTATCAAACACAAAATTTAAGACCGCTGCTGCAAAGAAAATCAGTATAAATAATGAGATTCCAATTTTCATTTCGCAGGTTCTGAACTCTTAAGTATCTCGTATAACTCTGGTAATGATTTTTCGATCGATTCGCCTCTTAGAGTATCGAGCTTTCGAGTGTACTCCCAAAATCTCGGGAGCTCGTGAGAAAGATCTTTTTGGCGCATAAAATTCTCGTAATGACTCAAGAGATTCAATGCGCTTGCGATCCCTTTATCTTTATCACCGATTTCTGCGGCACTCATGATTGTATCGCATAGTTCTTCTTTTTTACTTCGATACAGCTCGGTTACAAAATCTTTTGCTTGTGCGGGTAACGCCTGAATATTGAGATGAAACGGACGATGTAGCGGATGAGGAGTAATGAGTGGCTTTCTCGGATCGCTGTTAACGCGCTTAAAGCCTGACTTGGCCTTCCAAAGCATCATCTCGGGTAGATTCAATACGTTGTAAATCATGACCGTTGCCGAAATTAAAACTCGAATGTTTCCTTCGGCTGAATCTAGCAATCGAAGGTTACTCTCAATCTCTTCCCACTTTGACGGGTGCCGAATGTAGTCGTTAACAATCCCCGTGCCGTCGATACTGGCGCCAACTTGCACTTTCTTAAAATGTTTCCAAAGCTCTAAGGCTTTTGGAGGTATCACCGACACATTGCTGTTGTATTCGATATACATTCTTTTTGCATGACCACGTTCCACACACTTTTCTAAAAACTTATAATGCGCGTGAATAAGCAAGGGCTCGCCACCGACAAGGTAGAGCTTAGAAATGCCTGCGATATTCTGTTCGAGCTGCTCCCAAAACTTTTCGCTCTCGTGCCAACCATATGGATTCGGCGACACGGTCATTCGCCCTTTGTCTTCGCTTAAGACCATGGTTTTACTAGATTCCGAAAATTCTTTGCCCCAAAGTTTAAAATAGTCCCCGTACCATTTAGAACTATCTGTCGGTCCACAACTTCTGCATTTCAGATTGCAGAGGTTCCCAAATCTGACGTCCATATAAGCCACCGGAAATTTACTAGGCTCAATTGATCCATCAAGAGACGTGTGCTGTAGGGATTGAGTTTCATCTGCCGTTTGATGCCACAACTCGTTCTCATAAATTCGTCTGGAGCGAATTCCCGCGGTCTCTTCGCTTTGGCAGCGGTTACATGTTGGATGCCACTCCCCTTTAAGGATCGAAGCTCTTACGTCTTTCATGAGTTCAGAATTACGAGCTGACTGAAGATCATCAGTGCCAGCGTTATATGGGGAACCGTCGGCATGCCGAATTATGCCGCGATCAGCACCCTGATTTGCGTGGCAACAAACTCTCAGTTCGCCATTATTCCTGATGGATTGAGACATCCATGGAAGTGGGCACCAAGTTGATGATTTCAGGCTTTTTTCGTTTAGATCCACAATAGGCGCAGTTTAGCTAAGGGCCGAATAAGTAGCCAGTGTTATCAAAAAAAACGCCCTGCTAAGAGGGCGTTTTAAGGTTCGCAGCATTTACAGAGCAGAACGTTATTCGTAAATGTGCACTGTAGCGCGTGACCAGTTGTTTTCGCTCAACAGCAAACAGTAGAGTTTACGAGCATATTCCTTGGGTTGACGAACACAGCCATGAGATTCGGGCTTGCCCGTCACATACCCCGCGTGAAACGCCTCACCACCGTTAAAGTGGACAGCATAAGGCATTGGAGCAAGGTTCACGACTCCACCTTTTTTAGTTCCGTATTCCACTACGCTCGAGCAATGATTTCGGGTCTTCTTGAGACGGCCGCGATTTGTGCTTTTAAGTCTGTAAGACCCCGTTGAAGTGCGAAAGCCTCGTACGCCTGAAGAAATGGCGTTGCTCCATAACTCTCGCCCATCGCCGACAACTGTCATGCTTTGGCCTTCTTTATTTCCGTTTAGGTCTACGTAAATATCGATTGAACCCATGTAAGGACCTTCTTCGCAGCGTTTTGTGCTTACATTACAAGTAACTTCGACTTTGCCTGCTGTTCTAAAGAGCTGCCAAATTTCCTGTGGCTCAATAAGAACTGGGTCAGCACCTTCAGCATATTCGCCTTCGATAAAGTGAGGCTCAACAAAACCACCATCGTCTTCTACGTCCTCAGCTCGAGGGGCATTAGTTAGTAAATCCCAGGCTTCTGCGCCCGTTAAATTTTGCGCTTGAGCAGTGAATCCGCATAAAATCAAAGCGGCTAATGTAGTAATGGTCGCCTTCATGAATCCTCCGAAACTGGTCTGTACTTTGGTTATTGTTTTTGAAGCGACCGAAGGTCCTCTTCTGCCGCCTCATGACGAAGCGGAACTTAACTGAGTCGTTTGGTGGCAGCTACAAGATTGTCTAAATTTTCGACGAGCTTGGTTTTTTTTCATAGGGAAACGGGGAAACGTTTAGTGGATTTGAAAGGAAGGTGAACAAAGCTTCACCAAAAAATTCGCGCTCGATAGTTTTCAACCGTGCTTCCAATTCGAGAGCAGTTTCCTGCGGAAGCACTTCGATTTGCTTCGACGCAATCACAGGCCCCTCGTCATAGCCGTCTGTGACAACGTGGACGCTAATCCCCGTCACCTTCTCTTGGGCTGCGACCACAGCTTCGTGAACAAACTTTCCATACATTCCCTTGCCACCATATTTAGGCAGCAAGCTTGGGTGCGAATTGAAGATTCGGTTCTGGTAAAGGCGAACAGTCTCTTCAGGGATCTTCCGTGTGAAGCCCGCGAGAATTATATAATCAGGCCGCAGGCTCCTGAGAGAGTCGCTGAGCGATGCCTCTAAGGCTGCCTTATCTAACTTTGTAACTGGAAGATTCATTCTCTCGGCTCGACTGACACAACCTGCCTCTGGGTTTTGGGTCAAAAGCCCTAGGATTTCGAAGCCTTTCAGCTTTAAATATTTCGCAGTAGTTTCAAATAGTTGACCTTCGCCAGAACTTAAAAATACGAGCTTTAAGGGAGGATGATTGAGGGGCAAACCTGCTCTCCATAAACATTGACACTGCGCATAATTGCGGCTATAGTAGCGATTCTTTTTCTTTATCCTACGCCGCTAGCTTTGGCTCAAGCTGAATATATTTTGGAGATTCGTATCATGAAGTTTTTAAAATCTGTCCCGCAGATTCTTTTGATCGGCTCTGTGCTGAGTGTAGCGGGTGTATCCTGCAGCGAAACTCCTTCCCGGTCAGAAAAAATCGAACGTGCTGGAAGCACCTCGGGTTCGGTCGACAATTTAAACCTCGGTGGGAAATCCCTCAATCTTCGGTCCCAAACCTGTGAAGGTGGCTCTGATATTTTAGACCTCTCAGCCGTAATCGCGAACATTCAAACTGGTTATCTTTAAAAATCGTGTG
>CAZDFM010000400.1:0-3462 GCA_964504465.1 uncultured Pseudobdellovibrionaceae bacterium
CTGAGCAACGAGCAAAAATCACGGAAGGGGGAAGTTTTTGTGCAAACCGCCATAATACAAGAAAAGAGTTTATTTTCCCACGGTAAGTGGTGTGATGGATAAGTGCATTGTCCGCGGTGTTTTGAGAGCGCGAATTCAATGTTTTCGCCATGATGAGCGGATAAACCAAAGGAGTGGATGAGATGATACAAGACGATTTTGTGTTTGAAACAAAAGACCATCCTTTACTGGCGCCCGTTGCCGATGCGACTCCGATGCTCAAAGATGAGCAGCTTGAAGCAGAACTTAAAAGAATCCCAGATAAGCTCGCGTTTAAAATTGGGGAAGTGGCGGAGCTTGTTGGAGTCAAAACTTACGTGCTTCGCTATTGGGAAACTGAATTTGAAGCTTTAAGCCCAAAGAAATCTAAAAACAATCAGCGTATGTACGAACGTAAAGATGTTGAGACTTTGCTGACCATTAAAAAGCTTTTGTACCGTGATCGGTTTTCAATCGAAGGGGCGCGGTCAGCTCTTAAGCGTATGAAAAAACAAAAAGACCGCGTTCAGGATGTGGTGTCGGCTGTAGATCATATGGGTGAGATGAGAGATCAAATGCAGGTTTTGATCCATAGAATTCAAAAACTAAAAACGGTTTTTAGATAAGCTCTTCGAAACTCTGACTCTGAGTTCTCGAGAGGAAAAGGGCTTTTCGATGTAATCGACTGCGCCTTTTACTAGACCTTCGACCTTAGATTCTTCATCAACCATTCCAGATAGAAACAAGAGGGGTATTCCCTTGTTTCGCGACTCAGCAAGTTCGCTCACAAGCGAGATTCCATCTCCATCGGGAAGGTGACGGTCAGCAATAATCATATGGTATCGGTTGAGATTGACGAGTTCGCAGGCTTGATCGAGATTTTTTGCATGCTCAATATTGCAAAGGCCTTCAAGGGCCATTGTGACAAGTTCTGCAACTTCGGCTTCGTCTTCTAGGAGTAAGAGATTTTTTTGTTCCATAAGTTAAACCTACAGAGTGCGCGCTAAAGAGAATAGGTTTATTATAATTTCAGGACTTCTGATGGGCTAAAAGTGGTAGAACTCGCCCGGAAGAAGGCTCTGCCAGCGGCAAAGCCCTCACTTCATTATTAACGTGTTCTAAAGCAAGCGCTCGCATCGAGTTGAGAAACTACGATTTTTACTGGCTTCGCTTCGATTTGTTCAGCAGTTAAACGAGGAGTATCGCCGAGTAAATCAGCGTAGGTGTATTCGTTAGTCGTAGCGCAGGCTTCGTTAACGTTGATGATGTTTCGAGTGTTAATCCCGGTTTCGCGAATGGCCGCAAAATCTACGTCTTTAAAATACATGCGAAGTTCGCCATCTTGGTTCTTCCAGCAAACTGCGTTGGTTTCGTAAGTCACATCGTTAACAACTGCTTGGCAAGAGCGTGATTTAATATCAAGCGGTTGAAGTGGAACTGCAGAAGCTGTGAAAGACGCAAGCAAGAGACCGAATGCGAGGATAGTTTTCATATGGTGTTCTCCTTATGAAGGGGTTGGGTTCATGGTAAAAGTTACCGATGAGCCAAACTATCCGTTTAAAGGGGAGAGGCAAGTGCAGATTCGGTCAAAAACCAAAATCTAATTTAGCAGTGCTTTGATAACAGGCAATGACGAGGCGCTCTGGTTCAGAGAGCACATTAAGAGGCTACAGTTTAATTGTAAACGAGATTTAGCATGCAGGTCGTCCAATCTTGACCGCATGTGGTGTCAGTGCTTCGTGCAGCGCGAAAGCCGGTATGACCGCCTGTCGGCAATAAGACCGAGTTACTCGTATTGAAGCCGTAATAATAACTGAAGTTTCTGAGCGCGACACCTTCGTTGATGTTGTCATCCGCCGAAGCTACGACCAAAAATTTATCGTATCCGTAAAGTTTTGATTCTGACATCCAGTGACCCAGATCTGTTTCTTTCACAGTGGGATTTAATTTCGCGATATCCCGCATGTAGGATTCGTAAGTGACACTTGCGATCTGCGATAGGCTTAAGCCCAATTTTTTCGAATCATTCAGGTTTGCCACGGTTATTTTGAGTGTTGCCTGAAAACCTACGAAGCTCATCACAAACTTAGCGCAAGTCTCGTCGATGTTGGTGTCGTTGTAATCAGTTTTGTTTTTTGCGTCAGACATTAAGGTGAGTGCATTCGCTTTTAATATACAATTAAAAGCAAGGCCTGAAGAATCTCGAATTTGTCGATCAAGATTCTTAATGCTCTTTAAAATATCGTGAGGAGGGCTCAACAAGAGAGTGGGGCCATCGATTACGGGGTTAGTTCTTTTTTGATCATAGGCTTTTACGATCGAACCTAAGAAGGCTCCGTAACTAAGTCCGACTAAAGTTCCACCTGAAACATTGTCTTTGCCAATTCGTTGAGCGATGACTTGGTCCATAATTTCGATGTGCATTTCGGCTTCTTTCCAAACGTCGCCGATCATAAATTTAGGATTTTTGCTCGTCACATCACCGGACCATGGATTCATGAAAACTAATACGTGATAACCTTTAGAACCAAAATATTGAATAAAGCGGTTCATTTGACCAGTAAACTCACCACTGTAGAGTGGATTTAAAATTACAGCGATGGGGGCTCGCTTAACGGATGAGCCATTTTTAGCAATATGGAGTTGAACGGGGAGAAGACCGTTCATAAACTTTGAAGTCAGTTCAAGTCGGGTAGGTGCAATCGAAATCGTTTCGTACTTTATCATTTCGCGAGTTAAACCGTAAACGGCTGCAGAGTAGCGATTGTCGATTCCTTGGGGATGCACTTGTGTGATGTATTTACCCGTAAGCGCCACAAACTCAGAACTGGTTGGATGCGTATAGGTCGAAAAGTACTTTGGCTTTACCGTAGGGTTTGGATTAGGAATTGGGTTGGGCGTTGGAGGTCCTGGGGGTGCAGGAGGTGGTCTTAAACCTCCATTATCGATGCTATCAGGATTTTCAGAAGAATAGTCAGTGGCGCCTTTAGAGTTATAGCCATCAGCACTGTGCATCTCAGAACAGGCCTGTGAAATGAGAACAACAAACAAAGGGAGAAGAATAAAGCTTTTGGTTTTTAAACTCATAGACACCTACTTTTGCAACCTCAAGACCATATCGGCAGACCGCAGTTAGAAAACTGTCTCAGAATGAAAATCGACTCTAAAATTAGTGATTTAGAGAGGGGCGTAAGACTTCAGCTTAAAGCTGTTCGACTTAGAGATTGTCTCAACGTGAGATCAGAGGCGTAGGTCTATCTAAGTGGTGGACACACGCTTAGCTGCTCGACAACGCCGAGCCTTGCCTCAAAATGAACTTCATGCGATACCCAATATTGAAATTCACGGGTCGCACTCAGTAGGTCATCATGGAAGCCATTCTTAATTCGTTTGTTTTAGTTTTTATTAGTGAGTTGGAGTGATTTACATTTTAGAACATAATAA
>CAZDFM010000401.1:0-3457 GCA_964504465.1 uncultured Pseudobdellovibrionaceae bacterium
ACTGCTGAAAGATGATTCCAATTTTTGTTGAACGATAAAGTATTCTCTCAGTGTTTGAGAGTTCGTAGAGGTTTTTCCCTTCAAGCAGTACTTCACCGCTTGAAGGCGCGTCCAAACCGGAGAGGATTGATATAAAACTGGTTTTTCCTGACCCAGAGGGTCCCATAAGCGAGATTTTTTCGCCGCGACCGACTTCAAAATTGAGATTTTCAAATACTTTAAGAGCATCTCCATCGGGTGACGGATAGAGTTTTGCAAGCTTTCGGGCCTGAAGAATCACAGGTTGGGGCCTTTCGGTTGTGAATTAGGTTTGCCGGTCTGAGAGTTTGGAGCGGGAGATGGAGAGAGCTTCTTTGCGCTCTCCATGACGAATGGTAAAACATGGGCGGCTATTTTTTTGTGACCTTCAGGGTTGGGGTGAAACCCATCCGAAATGTTTAATTCTTTATGTCCGGCAACGCCCTCTAAGAGAAAAGGGATAAACTGCAGTTTGTGTTTTTGAGCGAGCTCTTTGTAGAGACCTTCGAACTGTGCCCCATACTCTTTGCCTAAATTCGAAAAGATCTTCATCCCAGCGAGTATGACTACAATGTTGTTTTGCTTTGCGAGTTTAATGGTTTTCTCAATGTTAGCCTTAATAGTGCTCGCAGGTTTTTGAGCCCGGGCATCATTGCCTCCTATGGCAATTAAGAGCAGATCGGGTTTGGAGCGTTTTAAATAAAACTCCAGAGTCGGGTGCGCTGAGGCTGAAATCGAGCCGCTTTCTGCTGCATTGACGACTTCAATCGAAACATCCTGAGCTTGAAGTTCGTTTTCGAGCAATTGCGGGTAGGCCTGATCTCTTTTCACTCCGTAACCGTCAGAAAGCGAATCACCAATGATAAGAAGACTTAGTTTGGGAGGTGTTTCGTTGGGGTCTACTTTAGATCGCGCCCAGCTGAACGAGTGCACACCTACACCAAGTAGAAGGACAATGGCTAAGCTACGGAGCTTTAAATTAAGATTTCGATGAGGTTTCAACATCCTTAAAAGTTATTCGCAACTGTCTGGGGCGACAATCAAAAGCGCCTTTAAGCTTTAAGAATTTACATCCCAAGCAAAAGCAAAGCGCGTCAATTTGTGAAACATAAGAGTTATTTCTAACATCACCTGTCTTCAAAACCAGCGCCAGCACGCGATTCTACGGGATGAACGGGGACTACTTTTTAGAATTGCTCATAGGTTAAAGAAAAATTTGCAAAAAAGATGTTGCGGTTCAAATCGAAACAATCTTACCATGGTTTTACGTGGGGGGGCGATGTTAGGCAGGAAACCATGTAGAAGCAAGGATGCTTCACATCGCCTTTTTTAAAAGGCCTTCGATCCCACCGTCTTATTCTTTCTAGAATTTAAGAAAATGAAAATTCAGATTCGGTTTTTTGCACTTAGAATGAGCAATCTGCCAAGCTTGTTTCGGTCACGATTTGGCTCGATAAGAAGAGTTTTATTTCGTGCCGAAGTGCCACTCGTTCGGATGAAACTTCGATCGCTTTCACAATGGAAGTGATCTCGCCAATAAGTCCGTTAAGCCGATGAACTGTCATTCTCAAACGGTGATAATGTTCGGGCGAGAAATCGCTTTCCCAAAGTGCACGGATCATATCGTCAATGCTCTGCTGAGGCTTTTCGGCCAATTTGCATAAAAGGGTTTGCATGCCCTTCTTCTTTGAGAGATCTACACTTTGATTTTGACAGCTTAAAAGACGTGACTGCGGGTCAAAGACAAGCCGAGTTTCGGGTTGGCCCATAGCAAATCGAATTCGATTCATCCAGAAGCCTTTCGACTCTGGCTTAAACGAACTTAAGATAAGATTGATTTTGTTTTTAAGTTCTTGAATGTCGATCCCTTGAGGCGCAACTCGAATCCACAAAATTAAAAGTCTTAAATAACCGGCCCAAGAAAGTTCAGAGGCCAGGCCACTGAGCTCCTCAAGGGTCACAGTTTCAGGCTTTTGCACGAGTCTGCGAAGTTCTTGTTCAAAAAGGTCTTCGCCCTCAAAGCCTGCAAGCGCTTTTTGCACCAAACTTGAAAGAGGGATTTCCTGAAGAATGCAGGTCTCAATAAAATCAAACAACATTAAGCTTTTATCGAGACGTAGAGTCTCTTGAGAATTTAAAATTGTATTCACGCGGATCCACGCATGATCGGGTCCAACAAGCGCAAGTTCAGCCAACATTAAGGCATGTTGAACTTCAGTATTAAAATCTTGAACAAGGTCTGCGCCTTTCAGGCGAAGAAGTTCAGAGTAAAGTTGACCAAGGTCTTTTTCAGAATCGAACAGAGACTCAAGGCGAACCAGCTGAGATAAAACCCGAACAAATTGTGGGTTTTCGCGATCTTGTTCGAGATAGTAATAATATTTTCGGTAAACTTTAAGAGCTTCGGCCATGTGGCCTTCTTCTTCCATAAATTTAGCGACGCAAATCCAGCACTCGGTTTGAGTGCGAACACTAAGACGGTTTTCAAGGCGGTGAAGGTCGTTTAAAAGCCGACTGTAGCATTTTCGCCAATGATTCATCTCACCCAGTTGGTAATGGCAGCACGCTAAGTCTTTGAGGCACTCGATATTATCGCCGTACTCGGCCAATGCTTTGATTAAAATGTCTCGAGCTTTTGCAACATCGCCCGAATAAAATGCATATTGAGCCTTAAGCTGTTCAGCCATGCGGAGAGCTTCGGGGGAGGTGAGTTCCTGGAGGTGAAAGTTAATTTGATCACCAGAACCACTTAAGATTTTTTCTCGGTCTTTAATCCAAAGATCGATCAAGCCCGGATCAAGTAGCCGCCGTCTATGAAATGTCTAAAAAAACTATCATTGAATTGAATGAGTTCGATGCTGAGTGAGTAAGCTCCCCAGGGACGAATTCGCGGTCGGGGACCTCCAGATAAGCGAACATTCTTTCCGCCGAGCTGAGGCTCCGCTAAAAATCTCAAAAATTCGCGTGCAAAAGGGGAGTAGTCCACAACAAGTTCAGAAATAGTCGCTAAGTCTTCAGGAAGAAGTGTATCCAGAAAAACTTCAGTCGTTTCTGTGAAAATCAGTTTTTGTGCTTCTGTCAGCTCTGGAGTGACCATGTTAAAGAAAGGATCGTTTTTAAATACGTCTCTTAAGTAGGCCTCAGGGTTTTGCTCAAGCACGCGCGAAACTTGATGAATATTTTTAAACTCTGAAGCGTGTGACAGCACTTCAAGAATTTTTTGACTTCTGTATTGGGGAGCAAAGGCCAAAAGTGGAAGCGATTGAGGAAGTAAAAGTTTTGAATAGATTTTTACGAAGCTAAAAATGCATGGAGCATCGCAGTTGCTCTGTAGGTAGTCTGCCGCGGGGTCATTGTATTCGGCGAGCACTGAGGGACTGAGGCGCCCTAAAGCTACGAGCTCAGAAATAATAATTTTTTCTGTTCGAAAGGCGCGAAG
>CAZDFM010000402.1:0-1321 GCA_964504465.1 uncultured Pseudobdellovibrionaceae bacterium
TCGAAACTACGTTAAAAAGGTACTCCGAAACTATTCGATCTACCGCGAGATTTATTCAGACAACACCGAGCCGATGCTTTGGCTCCGGGATTCAATGAAGGTTGCCATTCCTGAAAAGCCTGCGACTCGCGAAACCTGGGAAACCGAAACCATGTAGTGTTGGCCGAAGAGTCGGCTGACACTAGTCAAACTCGTGCGGTGTTCTTTTCATCCGAAATATTTTAAGCGAATGTGTCCAATCAAAGGGCTTTAAACAAGAGCCCGAATGCCCTGAAACATTTCCTTTCCAAAAAACCAGAGTATCAGGGAGTGAAGCGGCTTCTTGACCTTCACTTTGAGATTCAAGCAATCGAGTTTTAAGAATCTCGATTCCACCGCCGGCGTAAGAATAAAGAAGCCTTAACTGATTTTTCGGGCCGTATCGCTCCACTACAAATGAGTTTCGAATGTTTCGAGGGTCATAAAACGAAACCCGGGTTCCACGTACTCTCTCGGCTTTAACTACTCTATGTGGGACATTTTGAGAGCCATTAAAATCATAGGACTCTCCTACACGACATTCTGCTCTCGCACTTACAGAAACACTAAGTAGCGCTGAGATAAGGAATAGAAGTTTTAAATGCCGCATCTGCCACCTCAAAAATTCGATTCGTGGTTGCCAAGTTAAGCCCGACGAAGCTTTATGTCATTTCCGAGTCGCAGATGCTGCGACTTTTCCACAGGTATTTAAGCGACTTTACGGCGTTCGTGAGGTAATTCGCGAGGAACTGCACGGCGTGGTTGTTGCTTTAGATCACCCTGCTTTTAAAAATGTTTTGAACTTGAATTTAAACGAACTGGAGAGTTCTTATGCGTAATTTGTACAGTTCTACTGTCTTAGTTTTGGTCGTATCCATTCTTACGGCTTGTGTGGATTTGCCAGATGAAAAGACCATAGATATTAAACCCGTAAAGATCGAACTGCCGAAATACCCTGATATAGATATCACAAAATTCGACGCGATCGATCTCGAAGCCTTTGACGACATGCTTTTTGACGGGATCAACATGCAGAGATTCAACCTCTATATCAACTCTAATAATCGCTGCAAAAAGAGACCAGAAGCTTTGGATGTGAGTCAGATTCCTGCAGAAGATCAGATTTCTCTTAAGGTGTCGACCGTCGTCAGAGAAACTACTTATGAAAATTGCGCTGCGAAAACAAGTGAGGGCGGCTTCCAAGAACAAAGCCCTACGTTCGAAAGCCTTACAGTTACTCCGCCCGATGTTGTTCTTGCAGCACTTGCAGCAGATCCAAATCTTAAAATTAAATCGGTCAGTG
>CAZDFM010000402.1:1331-3453 GCA_964504465.1 uncultured Pseudobdellovibrionaceae bacterium
AGGTTCAAATCGAAGCTCAAGCCAATCCACCGACTCAAATTATTGGAGGCCTCGACGGCAACGAGCCTTACTATATATTAGATAAAAAACAGAGCTTTGCCGATTTAGAAGGAACGACACAACTTTCGTTAAACAGCTATTGGCTAGCTTTAGGCTCGAGCATGGGCGTGTTTCCGAGTGGTAAACCCAATGCGAACGTTCTTAAGCTAATTTATTTTGTTGGCTGTGATCAGAGCGAAGATGAAAGCTGTTTAAAAGAGATCGGCTCACAGCGGATTGTTGTGAACTGGGGCATTGAGGAAGTAAAGCTTCCCGGAAAATCTAAAATCAATGTTTGTATGAAAGACTAAAAAGTAAAGTCAGGCGGTGGTGACAAAATAATTCGAAAATTTTGTTAACCACTGACCGAAAGCTTATTGTCTAAGCATACGGTGCACTTCGACACCAAAAACTTCCATTAAAATCGTTTAATTTGTTTTTCATGCCTTTTTAATCCTGGTACGCGCCTTGCTTTGTAGGTGTCCCTGAGGGGAACGACACTGATCTTAAAAATTCTTTTAAGATGAGATTTGTTTCAAACACAAAATTACAAACAATCTAACGATTCATTCGGAGGTCCTATGAATAAGGTCTATGGTATTCTTTTGTCTTTGGTTTTCACTTCTATGTCTGCACAAGCTGCAAGCGTAACTCTTGGTCAACCTGAGTACGGTGGAACAGGTTGTCCAGCAGGCACTGCAGCGGTTGCGCTTTCTCCGGATCAAACTGCTGTGAGCATTTTGTTTGACCAATATGTTGTTGAAGCGGGCGGTTCAAAATCTTTCGATCGCAAAAACTGTAATATCGCGATCCCTGTAAAAGTGCCGAATGGCTACAGCGTAAGTGTATTTGCAATTGATTACCGAGGTTTCTATGGTCTTCCACGCGGAGCCAAAGCAACTCTGAATGTGAATTACTTCTTAGCCGGTGACGGTCGTGGAGTGCGTTCATCAAGAACTTTCAGAGGACCAGAAGATTCAGATTATATGACTACTGATAACTTGGGTCTACAGGCCGTTGTATGGAGCGGTTGCGGTGCAAGCACAATTTTGAGGGCTAACACCACTATGCTCGTAAATTCAAATTCACGTCGCGAACAAGCGATGGCTACTGTTGACAGTGCTGACGTTCAAGCTGGATTAGTTTACCACTTGCAATTCAGACGCTGTAACTAAGCTTTCCAAAGCTTAGGAATCGGAGGAGCAAAACTCCTCCGATTCAAGTTTCGAGACGAAGTAAAAGACGTAACATAAAAATTCTAATTCGAGGTTTGCACAAGTGAGAAAATTAAAACGACAAACGAACAGCAAATGGATCACTCTCTTCGCTTTTTTATTTATCATTTTATCTCTCACTCAAAGTGTATTTGCTGCAGAACGTGAGCGAAGCTTTAGACGCGGTTGGGGCGGCAGGTTCGGAAACGAGCAATCTCAACGCCCAGGACGAGTTAGATTAGACCGGCCGACGTATGGTGGTAACGGTTGCCCTAACGGAACTATGCGAGTTGCATTTGCTCCCGACAACTTGTCGTTTTCGATTTTGTTTGATGAGTTTGTTGCGCAAGTCCCAGATGTCGACCGTCGTAGACGCGACCGAATGATTTGTGATGCGATCATCCCCATTGAAATCCCTGCCAATATGCAGATGGAAATTACCCGAGTCGATTTTCGAGGATTTGTCGCACTTCCTGATCGCGGTCGCGCAGTGGTTCATTCAAGATTTAATTTTAGAAATCCCAGAGGCGGAGGCCGAGACGGGGACCGTATTAATATTCGATATAACTTTGATGGTCCGATCATGGAGGACTATATCATTTCTTCTGACGTTTCAAGCGGAGGCAGACCTGCACAAACAGAGGTCTCTCCGTGTGGAGGTCAGGCGCGGTTGGCGGTCTATAACGAAGTTCGTATAAATTCTCGAAGCCGCGAAGAGGCATCTGTCTCGATCGACAGTATTGATGGCTCTTCGAACGCAGTTTATTATGTCAATTGGAGATCTTGTAACCGTTAAGCGTGCGAAAGTATTTAAGCTTTAAAATTTTGCAGCAATAGATTTGTAAGGCCCAACTTTAAAAGTTGGGTCT
>CAZDFM010000403.1:0-2340 GCA_964504465.1 uncultured Pseudobdellovibrionaceae bacterium
AAATCGGAATCGAACTTATCGATCAGGTAATATGATTTACGGCTCTTAGCATCGGTCTGCCGCTTTACAAGAAGAGTTTTCTTCTGGCCACCAACGAAATACGAAGCTTCGACTACGGCTTCGTGCATTTTAATTTCGGCTGATTTTTTACCAGTTAAAAAAATCTTTAATTGATTGCCTGCGGGTTCAATAACCATAGAGATGAGTTTTCCAGAATTACTGAGATCGGAGAACCCTTTTTGTTTTCTGTCGGGATCTTCATTTTGGGCAAGGGAACTCTGGGTCACGACAAAAATTCCCAAAAAACTTATTATTGCTAATGCCAAACGAGTGATTTCAAAAATTCGCATTTTGCAGTCCTTTGCTTAGGCCGCGCGACAGAGCAATGGCGGCCCGTTTGTGAATTTATTAACCTAAGAAATTATTCGCCTTCATCCAGCGATCGTCCACAAATTTCGTCATATAGTTGCGGATTCCGTCGGCAAGCAACACAACGCAGTTTTGGCCAGCTTTGAGCTCTTTAGCAGCTTCGAGGGCTCCAAACATCGTTGCACCTGACGAACCGCCACACAAGAGGCCTTCTTCGCGGATAATTTTTCGCGCCATCAAGAATGACTCTTTATCTTGAGTTTTCATCCAGCGGTCGACGAGTTTACGGTCTAATACATCGGGAATAAAATCATAGCCGATACCTTCAACCAAGTACGATTTCACTTCGTCAGTTTCGCAAGCTAAAATTGAACCTACGGGGTCAACGCCCACGATTTTTGCGTTCGGGCAGGTTTCTTTAATTCTTCGGGCAACACCTGTCACAGTTCCGCCGGTACCAGCGCTCATTACGACCATATCGACTTTATTATTAAGATCTTTCAGAATCTCGAGACCGGTTCCATCGTAATGCGCGCGCCAATTGGATTCGTTCGCGTATTGATCAAGGATGTGGGCATTAGGAATTTCTTTTTGGAGTTTTTTAGCGACACCGATATGACTTTCGGGGGCGTCCCAAGCGGCTTCGGTGGGTGTACGGATAATTTCGGCACCGAGAGCGGCAAGTGCCACTTGTTTTTCTTGGCTCATTTTTTCAGGCAGGGTGATGATCACACGGTAGCCTTTGATCGCTCCGGCTAACGCGATACCGATTCCGGTATTGCCACTGGTCGGCTCAATTAAAACATCGCCAGGCTTAATTCGTCCGGCTTTTTCAGCGTCTTCTACCATACGATATCCGATACGGTCTTTGACTGAGCCGCCTGGATTTAAGAATTCGCACTTCGCGTACAGGTTGCAGCTAAGGCCTTGGCCAAGTTTATTCAATTTCACGAGCGGCGTATTGCCGATGACCTGCAGAATATTATTGTAAAGCATAGATATCTCCCTAGAGGCTTATGCTTATCGACGAATTGGGATTCGGGCAAGGAACAAGAGGCTATGGACGCTCGCAATATAAGTCGAAGAGGGCTTTTATAGGCCTGTGACGTCTCTCGAACCCTTAGATGAGCTTGTAGGTGAGGGCGACTAAGCCGCTGATGCCGGGTTCATCGCGCACAGTCGGTGATTCGGTGATTTCTTTTGAGTAGAGACTGAATTTCACCATAGTCATGAGCGTCCATTTATCGGTGAGCATAAATAGGGGACGAAGGCTTAAGCTGTAGACATAAGCACCGTCAATGTCGTAGGCCGGACGGGTGGCAGTTCCTTCTTGCGGAAGAACTCCGTAATAATAATTGGCGTAATTTTTATCGAGATAAGTGGCGCCGATTGAAGTCACCAAGAAGATGCTTCGGCTGAGCGGAAACTTCGGGCCCGTTTCGATCGCATACGTGCTTCCGTCGCTGACCGATTGTAAATCACGTGCATAAGTAAATTCGAGAAATCTGTACTTCAGGGTAAGACCGCCGAAGACGCTCCAGTCGCGTTCTTCCATTCCGGGGCCTCGGTATTGATCGCCTTGAATCCCGCCGCGCAAAGAAACAGACCAGTTCTCGCCTTCAAGCGCCCTAAGGCTCGCGAACGGACCAAAAATCTGAAGCCTTTTGTATTTAAATTCTGCAACCGGAATGAACCGTACGTAGGTGCGTGCATTATAGGGCCAGGTTTCGCTGTCTTTTCTATGATTGTGTCCGATAAGGGCACCGGCGCCGACAGAGAATGAAGTGTCGGGCTGAACGGTTTGTCCCCACTTCGCTACGGGAGGAGTAGATTTTGGAGCCTCCTGAGCTAGTGCGGAACCTACATAAAAAAGTGCGGTCAATAAAGTAGCGCGAAAAACAATCTCGAGTCTAAGTTGCATCCTTAAAGCCTAGGGCAATCAGTGTTTGCAGTCACGCGCCTTTAAGAAAG
>CAZDFM010000403.1:2350-3452 GCA_964504465.1 uncultured Pseudobdellovibrionaceae bacterium
AGTTCTTTTAGCAGAGATTTTTCATTATGGTAGAGCTCGAAATCCTTGACGACGAAGATATCTTCGAGCCTATCTTTTTCGATAAAATCTGATTCGTAGGCAGCTTTTAATTTTTCGCGAGCTAAGAGAATCGATTTTTTTGTTGGAGCGTTTTCTTCGCCAATATGCGCTTCAAAACCTTGGCTTTGTAATGCCAGAACGATGATCCATTCCCAATAAACTTTTTCTTTTTGGATTTTAATTGCGAGCGGATGCTTTACGTTTCGTCGGCTCAAAAGTTTGTAAGGTCCATTTGAGACTCTTTCTAATTTAACAGCACCAACAGCTTTCGAAACCCAATTACGTAAAGGGTTATCGAGAAGCTGAGTGAAGTCTCCTAAGCCTTCGGTAGTTCTTACGCCATTTAAATATGGCCAAACATATCCGCGCTCAAGTAACTCGGGCATCGCTTCGTTTAGAGTTTGATGACTCAGATCGAGCTTTACTTTAGCCGCCATTGTTTTTGCGCCCAACCAGAGTGAAGCGAGTGCTTTGTGATTACCGTCGATCAAAAGAACACAATCTTTTAAAAGCACCACTTCGCCAGCTTTGTCGCCTGGGAGGAGTGCGCGGCCTTCGTCAAATTTCAGAGGGGAAGTTGCCTCTGTACGCTCTTCTGGCGACATCGCATAAAACATATTCTGCCTGATTAACCTTTTAATAGTTTTTTCTTGGAGTTCAGCTTGCTCTTCGATGCGGTTGCGGGTTTCCATAAAAGAGATTTCGTGTTGCCCACTTTTCATCACACTGAGCGGGAAGAAATAAGTTTGGCCTACCGTAAGCGGGACGGCCGGATACTCTGGAATGCTAAACTGATAGTTTTTTTTGAGGCCTTTTATAAATTCGTCGTAAGTTTTTGGAACGCTTACGGGATTAAAACCCGTTTGGGCAAAAGCGAGAGGAGAAAAAAGATTTACCACAGTCACAAGTGTCGCTACGAGGAGCTTCAGGTTCCAGATAGGTTTCACGAGCAAACTGACAGAAATTGCTCTCTTTTCGCGAAGTTGGGCATGAAATGACGTCATCTCTCATCCATTTGTTTTTGAGCGGTTCATAAGTCTAA
>CAZDFM010000404.1:0-3440 GCA_964504465.1 uncultured Pseudobdellovibrionaceae bacterium
GCGCTACTGCTTTCCAAATCGTATCCTTGAATGCCCTTTTAGTGGCCCTTTTTATTTTTGCAAACGTATCTGAAAACGCCTCAGCACAAAAGAATTAATTTAGGCCGAGAAGAACTACCCGTCAGTCAGAATTCAGAGTTCAAAACATCACTTCAACTCGAAGTTCGATGGATGAAATTCTTGAAAAAGAAAAAGACGGCAAAGTTTCAACAGATCGTTTTAAACTATCAGGCAGATTTGGTCTTTCGGCGCAAAGTTTAGCCACTACAGATTCTGATGCTAAGGGTGCGGCGGCAAAATTTTCGACTCTTATGAATTATCGTTTCGTAGAAACTTTAGAGACAAATGTTGAATTAAAATTAACGCTTCTTTCAGAGCGCGCACAAGAAGGTTTGGGAGACGACTTTCTTGATAAAGGTATCCGCTTTCGGCATGGGAGTTTAGATTGGAAGCCCGTTCCAGAGCTAAAACTCTCAGCTGGTGCGATTCGCCAGGGTTACGTAGTGGCATCAGATCTTTTGATTGATTCCGATGCGACTTTTCCTGCAGCCTTTGAAACCTTGAGATTGGGCAACCGTTATGTTGGTTTAGAAGTGTATGCCGAGCAAGCGATCCCGACCTCAAGAAGTTTAGATTCAGAACGAGTCGAAAAAGAAAAGATGCCCTCTTTAATGGTTGAGAAGGCCGCTTTGGTGGTGACTCCGAACGAATACCTTCAGATGAAACCTTATATTGGAAGTTTCAGATTTAAAGATCTTCCGTCAAAAGTAGCTTCAGCAGGAACGACCCGCGGAAATACGGTGCTTCCTTGTTTAGAATCAGATTGCAGACTTGAATATGGTTTTGAGGGAATTTTCTACGGTGCTGAAGGCCTTCTGCGATTTAACGATAATATAGAGTTCGTGAGCTTTTATAACGAAGTTAAAAATAACCTTGCTCCTAATAGCTACGACACCGCACGAGAAGTAGGCGGCCTTATTAACTGGAGAACCGGTAATATTGTGTGGCGGCCTGAACTCAAGGGTTATTTTATCGAGAGCGATGCCGCGGTTGCGGCGTATAACTCAGCAGAAATGGGCGGAACCAACCTTCAGGGCACGCGTTCTGGTCTTGGAATCGCTTTCTTGAAATACAAATTTAGAGTCGATGCAGGTTACTTTGACTCAAAAGTTATTAATCCCGGATTAAATCAAAAAGATAAGAAGTTTGTGTACATCGGCTTGGAGACCTTCAATGTTGAGTTCTAGACTAAACCATCTTCTACTGACTTCTCTTCTCTTGGTCTCGACGACGCTCGTGGGTTGCCTTGAGCCGGATCGTCATGGTGCCTCCGATGCCGAACAAAATGGCCAAAACTCAAATGCGAGCTTTTATATTTCAGATATGAAGGCACCGCAAATTCAGTCGCCGACTCACGATAGAGTTTGGGCTCTTCCGACTGCTGCTAATTATAAATTTAATGCATGTGTAATTAGCCGTGTAACTCGAAAAGCTATTATATCGAGAAAGTTCACGGTTTCAGACGGAAACAAAAAGTATCACACCATCACTGATGGAAACGGCTGCTTTGAGTGGACAGAAAATATTCCGTTCCAGTTTTTTGCGGATCAACCGAAGTACTTAGTTATGGAGAGAACGGTTACCGGTACGGGAATCGACACTGGCCAACAAGTCATCGAGTTTGCACTTGATCCTTGGAAAGCTACTCGTGGCGGTGAGCATGCGGAGTTTGTTTTTCTAAGAAGGCCAGATCTGATTCAAAAAGACGTCTCAGTTCGTGGTCACAGTGCGGTCATACAGCAACAAAACAACGCCATGATGCACGGGTTGCGGGTTGACAGTTTAACAGTCGACATTCAGCAACGAAAACAACTTAAAAATGGTGTTGAGCTTTCGATGGCGATGGAGTTGACGCCGTCAGTGAAGCTTGCCCGAATGGACGGAAACCTTTCTGAATATAAATTCAACCACGGCCGCTTTACAGTTTATGCGCAAATTATTGGAACCAATTTAGGTCCGAATCAAGATCGTAATTACTTTATGACTCCGTCTCTTTCTATGAATTCGGTCGAAATGGAAGAAGGACAGCTCCGCTTTTCTTTTAAGCCGTTCCCACTTACTATTTACAGCACCGACGGAAACTTAGTCTTAGCGGTCAAAGTTGTGCCCGAAGGACAAACCGCGGGTTTGCTTCCTTTTACCGCGACCTATCGTTTAGGCGACTTCAATCAATGGCTTGGAACAAAACGGCCTCTTCGCGAAGAAAACAATATCGATCTTGGAATGACTTACGATCAACTCTTGGCGACGGCACATTCACCTTTCGATGCCGCGACAAAAAACAGTGATCCTAAGCTTCCTATTTCACAACGAGAAGGCGATATTTCAGTCCTTCAGCCCTATAAATTTGGTTATCTACTTATCAAGTACAACGGGATCAAGGCTGGCGAAACGGCGACCACAAGAACTGTGGCCTTCGACGTTAAGGTTTGTATCACGAACACTCTTCGTGGCGGCATACCTGTAGTGAATAAGATTTTTAAAGTGGTTCCTCGTGAAAACGCAACCCCTGTTGTGAAGGCAACCGATGAAATGGGTTGTATCGCCTGGATCGACGAAGTGACCCACAAGTATTACAAGCCTGAACACTATATGGTGTCCAAGGTTCAGATCACCGACGTAAAATCGCAGTACACTCATGCGCTTAATATTGCGATTAATCCTTGGGATTTATTTGCGACCTTCGGAAAAGATCTTCGAGAAGTTGAAGCGTCTGACCAAAGATTTCAGGCGCAAAACGCAAGCAAGCCGCTTGAAAAAATCGAATCTCGTTTTAACATCTCGGATTTTGGCTATACCGCGATTCGTTTTGATTACGACATTAAGCGTGATTTAAGTCTTAACGTTAAGAAGTCAGTTCTCATGAAGCTTCACCCTGAGGTGCAACGTTATTCGAGCATCACCGGTGGTCGTATGGCGGTCGAAAGACTTCGTGATGGAATTTGGTTGCTAAAAGTTGCGATTCAAAAGGACTACTTAGATCCGGCCACCAAGGGAGCATACGTTGACCGAGTGAATGGTAAGGCCGAATACCGAACCAGCAATATCGACGCTCGCGAAAAACAATATATCTCGGTTCAAGAAAAGCTTGTGCGAGTTATTAACGGCCGAATCATCACTCCAGTTGAGTTTGAGATGCGTGATCTACGGCTCATGAGAATTCGTTCGAATATGCTCGTTCAGCTTCAGCCAATTGATGAGACAAAGCTTCAGTTTGCTAACATCATGCGTGAACATTTAGATACCGTTTCTAAAATTCGCGAACGTATGGATGGAACTTTGGGTCAGCTTCAAACCGACCGCAAGGGGCTTCAAGGCCTACAACCAGACGACACTCTGGCGACCGGAACACCCACGCCAGCGGCGAACGCACGTAATAA
>CAZDFM010000405.1:0-3422 GCA_964504465.1 uncultured Pseudobdellovibrionaceae bacterium
GTTGGAGCGGCATTTACGGCGATAGATTCGGGTCCCATAGCTTCGATGCTGACTCCTAATTTTTGAAGCTCTTCTTGAACCGTCATCAAGGCTTCAGTCTGCGCGCCATCGAAATCTAATACCAAAGGAACTAGAAAGGATTGAACATCGACTCTGCCACCCTGCCAAGCCGCCATAAGGCTTTCAAACGCGACTCTTTCGTGAGCGGCATGTTGGTCAATTAAATAAAGCTTGTCCGCATCTTGCGCTAAAATGTAAGTCAAATTTGCCTGACCTAAAATATGAAGTTTAGACCAGAAACTTTTGCGCGCCTGAGGTGGGTCAAACTTTTGTGCAGGTCTCACACTGGGTGAATACGGATTTGAACTTTCAGTTAAAACCGTAGGAGACCCAAGAGGAAAGCTCTTCTTGGAGTATTGAATCCGGTCAAGCTCTTCACTGGCGAAACTCAATGGGACTTCTGGCGCAACGTAGGTAGGCCTATGAATGGCGTGGGTCGGAGCCGAACTGTCGATCCATGGACTTTCACTTAAAACTTTTCTCACGGCTTCAACGGTGACTTTGAAAGCTCTGTTAGGCTCTCGAAACTTAACTTGGCTTTTTGTAGGATGAATATTTACATCAATGTCTTCGGGATCACATTCTACGAAAATAGCCGCTATCGGGAACTCCCCGTGCATTAACAAGTTTCGATAGCCTTCCATCACTGCGGCCTGAAGGGAACGGTCCTGAACCCAGCGACCCTGAACAAAAATCCAAATTTGTCGCGACTGGCGAGCAACATCTTTCGGAGAGCTTAAGACAACTTCAGCTTTGTAATTTTCAAATTGATAAGACCCGGCAAACATTTTAGTTTGCTCAAGCACCTGCTTTACTCGGTCAGCAGCTGAACTACATGCAGGCCAAAAAAACAAAACTTTGCCTTTATGTTTTACTTTAAATTGTACGGACGGGTTCGCCATGGCTAAAGCTTTAAGCACGGTTTTAATTTGGCCCATCTCGCCTGTTTCAGTTTTTAAAAACTTCAGACGTGCAGGCACATTTTCAAAGAGTTCACGGATTTGGATTCGAGTGCCTTGCACTCCACCGCTGTCGCCGAGTTCATTCACTTTTCCAAAGCGCGCCTCAATTCGGCTTGCCGACGCACAGTCCTTGGTTCTTGAAGTCAGCGTAAGGTGGCTGACTGAACCGATACTTGCCAAGGCTTCACCGCGAAAGCCAAAACTACGCAAAGCCCAAATGTCCGAGGTATTTTGAATTTTACTTGTCGCATGTCTTGCTAAAGCGAGAGACAGTTCTTCTTTCGGAATGCCACGCCCATTATCAGTAACTGATACTGACCGGCCGCCATCATCGACTTCAATTTCGAGCTCTGTTGCTCCGGCATCAAGACTGTTTTCGACAAGTTCTTTGATTAAATGAGCTGGCCGTTCAACCACTTCGCCAGCGGCGATTTGATCGATCACTTCAGAAGCTAATTGCAGAATCTTCATAGAGTTTGGGTATACCGAGAAACTTAAGATCGAGCCAGAAGCCTCTACTGAATGCGGCGTGTCGGCAGGACATTTTCGTGAGCTGTATGGACCCTAGAAAAGAAGCGGTGGATTTGCCTATTTATATTCGACTTGAAAACTAAGCCAGTGGCCTAAGTAAGCGGTAGCTTCATAATAATATTTAGAATCCCAACGAACTGCATACTTACCAAAGCGATGAGAATAGCCGAGTGAGGCCGCAGCACCAATACGAAGCTCTTGAGAATCAAAAGTTGTGTCGCTGACGGTTGGTTTAAAGCGTGTGTAGGTGGCCATCAATCCTAAGCCATAAAAAACAATGCCTTTTTTAAATTCCATAAGCGGTAAGTTTAAAACCAAATCTGAAAACATAAAAAATCCCGAAGCTGGCCCACGGCCAAACTTTTCATAGTAGCTCGGTGCTGAGGGCGAAAAAGAAAAATTAAAATCTAAAGGCGGACCATCAAAGAGTGTCCCGGGCCCTGACATTTTAAAGGCAAACATCGTGACACTTGAACTGAACTTTTGCCCTTGAAACTTTTCAGTGAAGTTGAGTAATCCCGCACCGCCACCTATATAGCGTGTGTAGTAGACTGGCTCACGATCAGGATTTGCTTGTTGTTCAGTTGCTTCTTCAAAAACAGGGTTTTTCTTTTTCTCAGCGACACGTTTTTTGGCGCCACCTGACTGAAATTCGGGGACAATTTCAATATCCGTGACGTAACCAATTTTACCCGTATGAGTTTTAACTTTATAAAAGAGTCCTAGGCCGCCTACCCCACGTGCGCGTGCGATCGTCGCCGTAATTTTGGTGCCAGGTTTTAAATATTCAATAACAGGAGAATCGAAGTCAGCGGCTTTATAAACACTGGCTCCATCAAGCCCCGCAATTGCTTTTTGATATCTACTTTTTGCCCTAGCTTTTTGCGCAAAGGATGTTTGAGGGGCAAACAAAAATAGAAGAGTCGCTGAAAAGAAAAGAGCTAATACGACTTTAGAAGAAAAGGTCGAAGTAAATACTGATCTAAGCGAAGCGAATTTTCCAAACTCGATACAGAGCCTCCAGCACGATCTTCGAAGACATTTTGCTCTGACCTACTCGTCGATCTTCAAAGACGATAGGAACTTCAACACCTTTAAAACCCTTGCTTAGAGCTCTAAACTTAAGCTCGATCTGAAAGGAATAACCTTCGGACTGCACCGTTGAAAGATCAATCCCTCTTAGAACTTCTGCCTTCCAGCTGTTAAATCCGCCAGTCCAATCGGTAATAGGATAACCTAAAATCATTCTCGCATAAAAGCTTCCGCCTTTAGAGATAAACTTTCGTCCAAGACCCCAGTTAACTGTGCGTCCGTTGGGAACCCAACGTGAGCCCACAGCAAAGTCTGTGGTTTTTACTTCATCTAAGATCAATTTTAAGTCTTGAGGACGGTGAGAAAAATCCGCGTCCATCTCGGTGAGCACATCATAACCACGATCTAGACCCCAATTAAAACCTGCAATATAGGCTTTACCTAACCCCTGCTTCTTTTCGCGAACCAGCAAATTAAGATTGGGATACTTCTTTTTTAGATTTTCAACGATAGCACCCGTGCCGTCGGGAGAGCTGTCATCAACAACTAATATATCCACCGATGGCACTGCATCTAAGATGGCAGGCACAATAGCTTCGATATTCTCTTTTTCATTATAGGTCGGGATAATTACTAGTTTTTTCATGTGCTTTTCACCCTATCATAGGGATTCGAGGCTTCCAACCTTGAATTAGGGCGCAGCAGATCGTCTTTGGCTTGTACTTCGGCTCTTTTTTTGAGCTTTAAGTTGTGCTCGGTTGGCTCTCATCACGTTTTGAAGTGGATGAAAACCCATTACATACTTAGGCGAGTCTTGAATTGCATCGAAATGTTGTC
>CAZDFM010000406.1:0-3412 GCA_964504465.1 uncultured Pseudobdellovibrionaceae bacterium
TGATTCAGTTTGCAACTTGCAACGCAGCTCTCTAGAATATTGAGAGTCGAGTGAAAAGCTTGAGCATCGTGGAGGCTTTAGATGTGGGATTTAAAAAAAGGTGGGCATGTTCATTTAATGGGAATTTGCGGAACGGCCATGGCCTCTCTTGCGGGACTCCTTAAGGCCGCAGGTTACAAAGTGACGGGGAGTGATCAAAACGTTTATCCTCCTATGTCGACCCAGCTTGAAAGCCTCGGAATCTCGATCATGGAAGGCTACAAAAAAGAAAATCTCAATCCAAAGCCCGATCTCGTCATTGTCGGAAATGTGATTTCAAAAACTCATGAAGAAGCACAAGCACTATTAAGTTCAGATATTCCGTACACAAGTTTACCTAAAGCTTTAGGTGATTTTGTCATCAGCGGAAGAGAAAGTGTAGTTGTGGCCGGCACCCACGGAAAAACCACCACCACAAGCCTTGCGACCTGGGTCGCGGAATGCGCGGGAATCAAAGCGGGCTACCTTATTGGTGGGATACCCTTAAACTACAAACACTCTTTTCGTAACCCTCAAGATCCTTGGTTCATTATCGAAGGCGACGAATACGACACCGCTTTTTTTGATAAGGTTCCAAAGTTTATTCATTACCGTCCTAAACACGTCATTCTCTCAAGCATCGAATTTGACCACGCCGATATTTATAAAGATTTAGACGACGTAAAGTCGGCCTTTAAACGCTTGCTTGAGATTATTCCCGAAGACGGAACATTAGTTTATCACGCCGAAGACGAAAATATTCGTTCGCTTCTTAAGTACACAAAATGCAAAAACCAAATCTCTTATGGAATCGAAAATGGCGATTACAAAGCGGTGGAGCGCATGACGCTCTCAGGTCGAAATCATTTTGCGGTTGAGCACAAGCGGCAAAAAGTTGCCGACATTGCACTAAAAATGTTTGGTGTTCACAACACTCTTAATGCACTCGGCGTGTTCGCACTGGCTCAGCACTTAAAGTGGAATCTCACGGGAACACTTCAAGGCCTAAGCTCTTTCTTAGGAGTGAAGCGCCGACAAGAAATTATTGGTGAGCCTCGAGGCATGAAACTTATCGAAGACTTCGCTCATCATCCGACCGCCGTAAAACTCACAGTAGACTCCATGAAAGAACAATATCCTGACCGTAGAGTGATTGCGGTTTTTGAGCCGCGTTCTGCAACTTCAAGACGTAAGGTTTTTCAAAAAGATTACGCCGCAGCTTTTGGTAAAGCTGACATTGTCATTATCGCCGAAGCTTTCGATCAAGCAAAAATCCCAGAGGCTGATCGCTTCTCGTCTGATGAGCTTGTAAGTGATATTAAAAAAACAGGCGTTGAAGCTTACCTCGGTCACAATACAGACGAACTCGTAAATCAACTCAAAGCCTCAGCGCAACCAAAAGACGTCGTGCTCTTAATGAGTAATGGCGGCTTTGGTGGCATCTATGCGCGACTCAATAAAGAACTTGCTTAGCCGCACACGGCTCAGTGGTCATTTCTGGGTTAATTCACTTTCGACGGCCGTCGAAAGTGAAGGACTTGCTTCAGAAAAATTGGCGTCCAGAGCCTTAAACTAATTTAAAGAAATCAATATTGAGATTGTGGACTTCTTCTGAGGGAGCGTTTTTAACGTTCTTCGAGATACTTTGAATAAGACCGGTGATATCGGCCTTAATTTTATTCGCGGTTTTTGAGTCCAGACTTACTAAACTTGAATAAAGGATGGGGTTATCACCGCGACTGCTCGAATGAATTTTTTTAACCCCATGCAAGCGCCAATTGAGCAAATGCTGGTTGATCAGGATCGAATCCTCAGGAACATGCAGGCGCTGTTGAGTGCTAACATAAGTCTTCTTCTCGTAGGAGAGAACTCCCCAATGAACTAAGTCATGGAGCAGTTTTGTGGTTTGGGGAGGAGGTATGTCGAGTTTGAGGGCCTGCTTTATAATGTCATCCTCTTTGCCGGACAGAAAAGTCAGAACCCGAAGAAAAGCATAGCGCCAGTCCGAGTAATATAAAGGTTGAACTTTTTCGAGTTTTTTATCTTTTGGATCGACATGATTTGAAGGTTTGAGAGCTTCAAGGCGCAGTTTCTCAAGCTTTTTTGCTAAGTGGTTTTTAAGTTTAAAGTGAGCGGACTTATTATGACGAACAAGGGTCATGAAGTATTCACGCTGAGGATCAGAGAATTCAAAAAATTCGCAGGTAAGATAAGCATGTTCATCTGAAAGCTCTCGGACACCCTTAAAGATTTGAGAAACTACAACGGGTTGAACCTCGAGTTGTTCTGCCAACCGCTTCCAAACCCCAGGCTTTTGAAGCTTTTCAACCTGATGCTGGATTAAAAGCTTATAATCACGGAAATCGTACAAGAACACCTCGCATAGCAAAAATGCTAAGTATTAGATAGCAAATTAATAAATTAAATCAATCCTTTTTAAAACCCCTCAGCTAAAAGAAGTCTAACTGTTGGTCAGAGCTGTAAAGGCTTCAGCCGGCATTCTAAAAATGTGTTTCCTAAGCTATAACAATGGGCGCCCACTCTTCCTCCCCTGGTTGGGGGCGCCCCAAACCTAAGTGAGAGAAAGTCATGCGATATCTACTGCTGTTTTCCCTAGTTTTAAATTTTCTTATTGGAGTTTCGTGCGCGAAAAAGAACGAATCCCCGCAACCTTCAAAGACTACATCTAAGACGGGCGGAGAAGACTCGGGAGGTGGAAACCTTATTCTTGTCGGAGATGCAGGCAACACCCGGGCAAGTATAGTTGAAAGCCTTAAGAGAGTTCTTCATATCGACAAGGCGATGCTTCTGACTCGGTATTCTTACGAGAACGGCCTCCATAGACCCAATCCCATCTTTGCATCAAAAGCCCAAGAAATTTTTGAGAAGACCGCATTCCTCGAGAAGTGGGTGGATCCTCAGTTTGAAATTCCGCAGATTAAAGGTGTGAGTGATGTAAGTATATTTCCAGGCCTTTACCGAAGTAATCCCGACAAATTCATCCGCGAATCTCTCAATTTATCTGCAGTAGGGTGCAAAGATCTCAATGGCGCGAAGAAAATTGCGTCTGTCGATAAATTCTCAATGGAGGGTCGAATCTGTTTAGATATCGCTCTGCTGTCAGAGATTCCCGAATTTAGTTTAGACTTGGTTCTCACAAGTTTAATCTATCATGAGCTTTGCCATCTTCAGGGAATCACCAGCGAAAGCGAATGCAATGCAGTTCAAAAAATTGCAGAAGAAGTTTTTAGCCAAACTGAACATTCTACTTTTCGAACGACCACGTGGACGACTCTCGAGATGCTCGATCAGGGCTTACGTGATTTAAATGAACTGGCGCTAAGTCATTCAGAGGAGAGTGCTATTGAAAAACGCGCCTTCGTTTACGCCTTGC
>CAZDFM010000407.1:0-3409 GCA_964504465.1 uncultured Pseudobdellovibrionaceae bacterium
TTCATCCACGAAGAGATCGCAAATTCATCGCGCATCAAGGGCCCGGCAGGGTAGAAAAAGGTCTTCAAGTGAGGAATGACGGTCGCAAAGCCGTTGGCAATTTGGTTTTGCCCTGAAGCAATTACCAAAGCGGCTTCTTGATCAAAGGTCCATTGGTAGCTTTTTTGGTATTCAGCCTTAAACCACTCGTTCCATTGCACCAAAAGCGGGACATAAGCCACGTGGTCTTCGGAGTAAACGTACTGGTAACCGTAATGTTCAAAGGTTTGATAGTTTTTATCGCTCGGAACGACGTTGGCTTCGCTCATTTGACAAAAAATTAAGAGTATAAAAAGAGCGAAATATGAACTTTTGCTCATAACATGTATCCCATCGCCTGTTTTCGATTGCGACTGCTGAAGAGTAAAGAAAGAAATCATAGATTTGTTAAACAAGAGGCTCAATAAAAAAGGCGGGATTAAATTTCGGTCTGACAATTGCTTTGTAAGTAGAAATACAAAGCAAAAACGCATCGAGCGAGGTTGTAGCGGGAGCTGGCGAGTAATGCCATGCAATATTTCCGTTGGAATCTTGAACAAATGTGTGTTTATTACAAGGGGTCAAGCGCTCTAAGTGCCTTAGCCCATTGAAAAAAATAAATATTTAAAGTATATCTGGCTACGGCCCAAGTTTGTTCTGAGGAGGACGTTCAGTGTTAGACATCACCCGAGATTTTGAAAAGCAGCCCAAAAAACCAGAATTAAAATCAATTATCTCTGAGGTTGACGCTTCCGATGACGATTTAACGACGCTTGATGCGATCGACAATATTCTTGATCTTGAAGAAAGCCTGTATCCAAGATTTACCTTGGCTAAAAATAAGGCACGTTTTTTAAGAATGCTCAGCTGGTACAAATCTAAAGAAGAGTGGCTTGCCGTAGCTCCTTTAAGCGGAGTGGGTAAACTCTTTAAGCAACAAACCAAAGAGCTTGAAGGCATCCGTTCGAACAAACTCGATTACGAAATGGAACTCGAGACCGGAACTTTGACTCCATCACAACGCAGCTACCGCAAAGACGAATTAAAAATGTGCAAGGTCCACGAAAAAATGGCCGTACATTTAATCGCTCAAATGCAGGTCAAAATTAAATCGGGCCGCAGATAATTTTTTGCTCCAAAATTCTAAGTTGATAAAAGGCCGCCTTCGAACTGCGGCCTTTTTATTTGCCTAAATCTCGTAAAATCGACCCGGGCGCTTACTCGCTTTTGCATTTCACCTCTGATACAATAAAGGAGATGAAAATGTTTAATACGCTAGTTGCCCTTAAAAGATTAGAAGAAGCGGGAATTCCCCGCAATCAAGCTGAGGCTCAAGTTCAAATGTTGGCCGAAGTCGTCGAGGGTGAGCTTGCAAGGAAGCACGACATGAAACAGCTCGAATTAGGGATTCAAAAGCTTGAATTCGGTATGAAAGAACTCGAACACCGAGTGGTTGTGAAACTTTCGATTATTATGGGCACAATGCTCACCATTTTAGGATCCGTCAGCGCCTACTTTAACTAACTTTTGTGCTCTCGTGCGCGTCTTCGAGAACCGGCCTATTAGTTCCCCCAAAACTTATTAAATCGAGGGCGCAGCACCTCTCGCTATTGCACCAAAGCTTTGGTAAACTAGGGGAGATGAAAATGTTCAACACTTTAAACGCCACCAAAAAACTTGAAGATGCGGGCGTGCCTAGGCAGCAGGCCGAAGCACAAGTGCAGATTTTAGCTGCAATGGTCGAAGACGACCTTGCTACAAAAAACGATTTAAGAGACCTCGAGAACCGGCTCGTAATTAAGCTCGGCACTCTGATGGCCACTCTCACTACGATCGCAATCGCGGCAGCAGCTGTTATTAAACCCTAAAATTCATACTCCGACGTCGGAGTAATCCAATTATTTTTGCGGAAGGTTTTCAATCGGTGGAAGACTTCTCACTAAACGTATGCCGATCGAAGGAGAAGCTAGATTTATATTTGCACTCGCAGGGGAGCTCTCACGTGTGGCCTCTTTTGTTAAGTCGCCGGGCCATGACTGATAACTGCCGCCATAAATATAAGTGAGAGGCTGACCATTGTTTCCGATGTAGGCTCTGTTAGTGTAGGTTTCGACGTTGCCAAAAAGGTCGAAGAACTCAACTCCTGCGATCGTCAAGGAACCCCCTGAGGCCACAGCCTGTGTCTTCTTTCCTGGCGAGTTTGTCGCGTGCCATGAGTTTTTAAGTATGAAGTCGAATATTTTGGCTTTGTCTAGGTCTTCTGTTTTCCATTGAGCGTTCAGAGTTTTATAAAGTTCTATGAGTTCTCCGTCACGGGGGAGGCGATAACCCTCTTTTTCATCGATCGATCTCAGTTCTATTAAAAACCTTATTAATTTTTTACTCTTTGCTGATAGCTCAGATTTAATTGGTTTAAGGGTTCCCTCTGCAGCACTGCCTTCCATCGTAAACTCGTCAAGGTTGTATGCGGGCTCGAGATTTTGTAGATCTGACAAGCGGTTGGCAAACTCAAGGGCCGACCAAAATGTGATGTTCTCAACAGGGTGATTGGGATTCAGTTGAATTTCTTTGCCATCTTTTATGACTTTAAGACTTTCATGTTCTCCAGCTGAATGATGAGCTTTTACATCACGCATAGCCTCAAGCCACTGCGCTTGCGTCACAGGGGTACTCATGATTTCGAGCGCGTAAGGTTTGCCCGCAGTCACATAACCAAAGATCGCAGGCGACTCCGAGCGCTGAAAGTTAAAAGGCATTTTTTTGAAATCCATTTTTAGCGCAGTTGAATAAGTCTCAGTCTGTACCACTTCTTTTTGCTGACTTTCTTCCTCATGAATTTTTAGAGTCTCGTTAAGCCAAGCGTTGAGCACTTCACGGTTTAAAGCTTGGCTATCGATGTAAGCTTGCAGTCCCTCTTGGTGGATAAGTTTAGACGATGAAAAATTGTGGTCTTGCGTCTGGAAGGGATTTAAGACCTTACCGTCAGATTGAATCGTAGTGTATATCTTAAGGAGATCGTCTCCACTTAATATTTTTTCTTCATACAGCTCAGCAAGGTAGCCAATAAAAGAATCCGTTTGAAGTCTTGAATTGGATTCTGCTGAGGGAACAAGCGACGCACATTTCTTCGACACGTTTGCGGCAAGTGCTGGCCCTGAACAAAACAAAGTGGCGCAAACTAAGCCTAATATAAATCTGCTTGTTTTCATGGCGTAGCGCTCTTTCTTGGGTTCACAACAGTAGGGAGGCTTCTGACAAGGCGAAGTCCTACGACCTGGAACCTGTGTTCCAGCGCGGCCGCCCCAGTAAAACGAACCGCGTCCAAAGTTTCAACAAATGCCGTTGCTGGCATGCCATAATGTCCACCCAGCGTGCTGACGCGGAGAGCTCC
>CAZDFM010000408.1:0-3409 GCA_964504465.1 uncultured Pseudobdellovibrionaceae bacterium
ACACGCCATCCATGGCTCGCTGCCCCTGGGTACGCCATCGTGGCGGGGCAGAGGTCCCAACAAAGGGCACCAACCACCCAGCCCCTCGAGGGGAACGAAGGTTTTTTAAAAAAATTAGAAACAAAAAATCCTCAGAATAAAAAATGAAAACGACAAGCTCGAATTTGGCGTGAGCCTTAAAATTTTAAGAAATCTCGAGTTCCGTTGAGTTTAAAATTAATGAATCAATAAATACCGAACCCAAATTAACGAGAGCGCCTCCCTTCCTTTTTTTCTTCGTCGTAGTTTTTAAATAAAAAGGTCGCGGTCCGGCAGCTCTAGGGTTGAAGGGTTCCCTCCTTAATCGGGACCTCTGCGGCCCCATGGATGGGGTACCCACCCGCAGCGAGCCACGATGGCGTGTCCCGATTAAGGGGGGAACCCTTCAACCCTAGAGCTGCCGGACCGTGGGTGCCTTTTTATTTACAAGATCTAGGGGAGGAGAAAAAGAAGGAATGGAGGAGCTCTCGAAGTCCGTAAGAGCCCTGGAATTGCGTATACAATTCATCGTCTAAGGTAGGGCCCGACTTTAGGGTTCCCCACACTAAGGCTTGAAAAATGGACCTAAGCCTTGAAAAATCATGTGTAAACCGTTGAATCTAGGGCTATTTATTGGTACTTAGGTCCTGGTGTCGGTAATATTGAACGGGGGCTTTTTGCTTAAAAAGATCCTGGATCGCCGCTTGCCAGCTGTGGCGAAGGGTGTTAAGTTTTCGCACTTCGCACCACATGCGTTTATGCAAATTCGCCAGTCCTTGGGCTGGCCTAGCAATGTAGAGAGAGTTCGAGATGAAAAAAGAATTACACCCTGAGTTCAGAGAAGTTGTTTTTAAAGATGTGTCTTGTGACTACGAACTCTTGACTCGTTCAACTGTAAACACAAAAGAAACTACCGAGTACAAAGGCAAAACTTATCCCTTGGTAAAAGTGGATATTTCAAGCGGCTCACACCCTTTCTTCACTGGTCAGCAAAGAATGCTTGATACTGAGGGACGTGCAGAGAAGTTCAAAAAGAAATACGGCAAAAAGTCGTAAGTCTTCACTTCGCTTCACGCGAAGTTTTAATAAAAAAAGAGGGAAGGTTTTATACCTTCCCTTTTTTATTTCTAAATTTACTATCCAAAATTATTTTGTCGCAGGCTCGTAAACCACGTCGATGCGGGTACCTTCTGCAGGTGTTTTGTTAAAAGTGATTCGTCGGCCCGATACTTTCCAAGTGAGAGTCGAATCATAAGGTGAAATCACTAAGTCCATTCCATCTGCATCCGGTGCCTTTTTGAGAATAACGTAATTTAAGTTTTTATTTACGTTTTCACCGATCTTGCTTAAAGACTCTGAGTAATCGGTGTCGCAAATACTTCCTGTTACTCCACCGGTCTTCATGACTAAATCGGCCGCGAAGTCACCGTAGGTACCTGCGGTTGCGTACTGATCTTGGTAACAAGCTGAATCGCCCGGCTCTACGATGATCGCAAAAGCAGACAGATTTTTATCTTCGCCCCAGATAGATCTAAAGTGAGCAATCACTTGGTCGGCAGAAGTGGCTTCTGCAGGACCTGAACTCATCTCATCTTCGTCGCTTAAAATCACGATGACTAAGTCGGCATTACTTCTAAAGAAGCCCGCATTGTTTGAATCGCGTTTGTCCATAGCCATCATTGCAGCTCTTAAAGGCTGTTCATTGTTACTAGGGCAAACCGCAGTTGTTTGACAATCCAATGTTTCATTTCGAACCACTGAATTTTTAAAGACTGTATTGTAGTTCGGAGTCGTAGCTTTAAGAACTTTTGTTGAGGTTCCATCTAAAGTTAACAAGGAACCCTTAGCTCCAAAAGATCCGTTTGATACGTCTGTTGAAGTGATCCCAATTTGCCAATCAACCTGCGATAAGCTTCCGATAAAACTCTCAAGTCTTTGCCCAAGTTTTTGTTGTTCAGCGGTCATTGAAGTGGAGTTATCCACGATAAAGAGTACGTCCACAAAGCGTTCGGTGTTGTTATTGTTAAAGAAGAAGCTCTCAGTGACTTTATTAGAATCGACAATTGGATCAACCGGCGCTTCGTTGCTTGTCACTTCTTTTGGCGCTGGTGCGAAACTAACATCAGAGCATGCCATCATCCCTAAGCTTATGCCTGTAACAGTCAATAACCTTACCGTAACGTTAAAATTGGTTTTCATATCAAACCCCTTCAATCCTTTGATTGCATGAGATACTAAAGCAAGACTGGGGCCTATTTTTTAAGCTGTCTCAAGACGGGAATTTTGAAGTAAGTAATTGAAACTACTCGTCGACGCTACGTAGAAATAAAGTTCAATTTTAAGTTTTTTGTTAAGCCAAAAGTCCTGCAAAAAAAACTGACAGAATTTAAAAAATTGAAAACGGCTTAGAGGGCGCGCCAATCGTTCATGATCGAGACAAGTTTTCGTGCATTCGATTCTTCAAGAGCCGAGTGTCCTGCATCTGGAATAATATGCAGCTCGGCCTCAGGAAAAGCCTTCTTTAAATCCCAGGCATTTTCCAGAGGACAAACAACGTCGTAGCGACCGTGCACGATTTGAGTTGGAATATGACGAATACGTTTAACATCGTCTAAGATTTGATTTTCACTCTTCATAAAAATCTTATTGGTAAAGTAATGGCATTCGATACGAGCGAAAGCGAGAGAGAATTCTTCTTGGCCAAACTGATCCATCAAAGTGGTGTCAGGATAGAGTTTTGAAGTTGCACCCTCCCAGACACTCCATGCATTGGCGGCCTCAAGCCGAGTCTTTTTATCGCTCGAGGTGAGTCGTTTATAATAAGCTGAAACTAGATCATGTCGTTCATTTTCAGGAATCACACTTAAGTATCGATCAAAGGCATCAGGAAAAATTCGGCTGGTACCTTCTTGGTAAAACCAATCGATCTCTTGTTGTCGGCACAAAAATATTCCGCGAAGACAAAGAGCCTTAACCGCAGTTGGATGTGTCTCAGCGTAAACGAGTGCAAGTGTCGAGCCCCAGCTTCCACCAAAGACGATCCAGGTTGTGATGTCGAGGTGCCGACGTAGTTTCTCGATGTCTTCAACTAAATGCCACGTGGTGTTTTCGGTCAACTCGGCATGCGGAGTGCTTTTTCCGGCACCGCGCTGATCAAATAAAATAATGCGATAATGTTTGGGATCAAAAAAACGCCGGTAAGTGCTGTTCACTCCGCCGCCAGGGCCGCCGTGTAGAAATACGACGGGAACACCTTTGGGATTTCCTACTTGTTCGTAGTACAAATTGTGAAGACTTGAAACTTCAAGTCTTCCAGTATCGTAGGGTTCTATTTTTGGATACAAAATGCTATCGAGCATCTCTTCCTCACGGCTTATCGCATGGGTGTAAA
>CAZDFM010000409.1:0-3402 GCA_964504465.1 uncultured Pseudobdellovibrionaceae bacterium
GGGTAAGCTTTTTGAAAGTCCGCAACACCTGTTGAGCCTGGAAGATCCGAAGAAATTGAAACCACAGGATGGCCGTCTTTTCTTTTTTGAATCATTGCTTTCGAAACGCCGACTTGGACTTTTTCATTTATGACTGAATCTTTAGGTTTTGGATTCGTCGAAGCTTTTTTAGCTTTTTCTTCGCCCGCTTTTTCCATGTCTTCGAGCCAAGCTTCGAAATCATCTGGAAACTTTTCGCTGCCCCAAATTTCTGTGAGAAATGCGCGCAGTTCTTTTGGGTCTTTCAAAGGAAAGCCGTGACCACCGCTATTAGAGTCGGCAGTTTTCTTAACGCCGTAACCTTTGATGGTTTTAATATGCAAAGCGACTGGTTTTTGTGGCTGAGAGGTCGTGAGCTGGATCGCTTTTTCAATGGTATCGACACAAGTTTGCAAATCATGACCGTCTTCGACAGTAAGAAGCTCCCATCCGAGAGTCGCAAGAGACTCAAACGTTGGAACCATCGAGAAAGAATCTTTATCAATTCGACCAGTCAGTTTTGTGTTGTTGTCGCTAATAATTAAAATGAACGGATTCATTTTGCCGTTTTTAGCTAGGCCCGGAATCGCAGCTAAGGCTTCTTTTGCTTCGCCTTCCATACATCCGCCGTCTGAAATTGAGGTTACTGTAATACGAGATGATCCCATAAAGCGATCGGCCATACACAAACCTTGAGCTTGCGGCAGACTTGAACCGAGCGGCCCGTTACTTAGCAAAACTCCCTGCGGAAATAAGTGCGACTCGCCGTGACCCGTAAGCGGGCTCTTAATCGAACGAAACGCTTTGAGATCTTCAAGAGTCAAATCTGCGAAACCATAAAGAGCCTTTAATGCATAAAGTGCGTTCTCGCAGTGTCCTGCATCGTTGACGATATTAAAAACTTGGTGCCACTGAACATTTTGGCTGCGTGCGCGCTCAAAAACTAAAGCGTGGAGGGCTGAATTGATTTCGGTAAAAGCCGAAGGACCTCCCCAGTGACAAGCGGCTCCTCCCATTACAGCTTGCATATCCATTAAGGCAATCATGGCCCGTACAGCGCGAGGCTCAGCTACGTCTAAATTTTTACCCTCCGAAGAGGTGATCGGAACTGAAAATCGCGGCGTCTGAGCGGGATTTCCAGCGAGCTGAGTTTTAATATTTAAGGGCAAATGTGAGGCGGCCATGAAAGGACTCCTTAGGAGGTGCAATTTACACAGATTTCTAACGCTGGCTGAGAAGCTGCGTCAAGAAATTCCCTTGGCCAAGCTCGCTTCGGCCCCTATTGTAGACCACTTGGTTTTGGGTTAAAACCCCAGGTCTATCCGTATTTGAGAGGTCAGAATGAATGTAGATAACGTAATTGCCAAAATCCCTAAAGTTGAACTTCATTCGCACCTGGAGCTGTGCCTTCGCCCAAGCACGATTAAAGAGCTCGCGCCGCAATTCGACATTGAACTTCCAGACGAGAAGGCCTTTCAGGATCGCTTTCTCATCTTAGAGCCAATGAAAGATCTTGGCTCGGTGCTTAACAAGTTTTTGGACACGCAAAAACTTTTGGCCTCACCCGAAATTTTAGAGCGCATCGCGTTCGAAGCCTGCGAGGATGCTTACAAGATTTCTAACACTCAAGTGATTGAATTTCGGTACGCCCCCACTTTTATTCAGCACGGTCACGAAGACATGAGTTTCGAAGTGATTCATGAAGCCATCGTTAAAGGAATGAAGCGAGCTGAAAAAACTTATCCGATTGCCACAGGACTTCTTTGTATCATCCAGAGAATCCTTCCAGTCGAAGAAGCTGAACGCGTAACTAACTTTGCAATCGAAAACAAAGACACATTTGTGGGTCTTGATTTGGCCGACAACGAAGTTGGTTTTGATTCAAAACCTTTTGCTCCATTTTTTAAACGCGCAAAAGAAGCGGGTCTCGGCATCACGGTTCACAGTGGTGAAGCCAATGTTCCAAAAGCCCCTCGCTACGTAAAAGATGCCATCGAGTTTTTAGGTGCAGACCGAATTGGCCATGGGGTTCAAATTTTTCGCGATCCCGAAATGGTAGAATACGTTAAAAAACAAGGCGTGGTATTAGAGCTTTGTCCAACTAGCAATATTTTAACCAATGCGATTGAATCTAAAGAGAAACATCCATTTAAGCAACTTTTGCAAGCGGGAGTTAAGGTTACTATCAACACTGACGATGGTGGAATCTTTAATGTGAACCTAAATCAAGAGTATCAAATGCTCTTTGATGTTCACGGCCTCACCATTGCAGATCTCGAAACATGTTCGCGTAATGCGTATGAAGCAAGCTTCATCGATGAGAAGAAACGTTCGAAAGTCTTTACTCTTAAACACTAAACCTTTTTTAAAGGACGGCTCGATGAAAAAGTTATGGATCATTTCGGTGATAGTTTCTTTAAGTATTGCTCTGACGGCTTGTAGTGATGATGATTCTTCGGGGCATGGTGGTGACGTCAAGCTTGTTCCGACCGGAAAACCCAAAGGAAAGTTTGAGAAAACGAGCGATGCCGCCGTCGCAGCTTCGCCTACGGGCAACTGCCCTGCAGACGGCAGCCCTCGCCTTGATCCGCTTTTAAAAGTTAATCAAAGCATTACTCAAGTAAGGGCTGAAATGAATGTGGATGGAACTTATGGTGGACAGTTCTATGGACCCGTTCAGAAAATAACGGTGCTGGGCTTCGGCTCCGACTGGATCCGACGAAAATACGAAGTTACGCGCCGGGGGGTGCCTGGTAGTTATGAAGAAGACTGCAGCTTCAACACTCTCACTTCTGAAGCTGTTGCGGGAACCGACTGTAAGCTCGAAAAAGTGAGTCGTTCACTCCTGACACCAGGTAATGAGCATGAATTTGGAATCAATACAGGCTGGTGTCATATTACAACTTACGACGTCGATCCTGAAACTGGGTACAAAGCTCTCAAATTTGAAGATTTCGAAGGAGTTTATACCTTCCCTAGCGGCCGCAAAGTAAAGGCTGTTTTCAAGAAAACCACAGGCCAGGGAGAACTCTCTTGTTGGAACGACAGAATAAGGGACTTTCAAGTCATCGGACATGGAAGCAGTTATCAGGAACGAATTGTTAGTTCTGAAGTTCCAAACATCGATGCTCCAGCAAGTTGTTTCCAGACCGACATTTTCCACTACTCCAAAGACACGCTCGATGACGGCACGTTAAAACAACACGAACAAACCGAAACAACAGAAGCCAACTTCTAGTCTCAGCCCTACTGTCATAAGTGTTTTCAGTTCTGTAAATTTGACTCTTGAGGAGCCCCTGAGCAGGGGCTCTTGTGGCACAGAGCTTGTAATGCTCAGACCTACTTACAGCTATAAAACTTCGAATTTGTTAGGTCTTTTTTGCT
>CAZDFM010000410.1:0-3397 GCA_964504465.1 uncultured Pseudobdellovibrionaceae bacterium
ATTGCGCCTTGCCGGAAATAAAAATCAACGCACTCTAAATCCCATTCAACTGAGGCTTTTAGGTTAAAAAATCATTTGAGCTATTGGACGAAGCCGCTGCGCGGAGAAAAGGTGGCCGGGCTCGTCTCCAACAAACGATTTAGATCGCGGCGCGTTCCTCGCGCGATCTAATCTTATTCGTTAGGCGATACGCAGTCTGAATCGGTTGTCATAATTCTGCTTCCTCACTAGCCGAATCATTTCTTCTACGTCCTCCCTTTCGATACCGGAGACATCCAGCGCATACTTTCGGAAGGTTGATCGGATCACTATCTTGTCATTCTCGATCTGCATGTCAACGAGCACATTCCTGTCCTCCTCGTCGAATTCGTCATTTTCCAGAGAGACCCATACTCCGCGTTCGTCTTCATCCAGAACTTCTTCGTACAATAGTGTTCGCAGCAGAATAAGACTTTCAGAGACCTTTGCACGGTTACTACGCGGCACGATAATCGCGTTAAAAATTTGCGAAAAATGCTCATTTACTCCGTGTAAACTCCGCTTTTTCGCAAATTCATGTGCTCATTTCTTCGCCTAACGGCAACCATCAGCGGCGTGCGCCTTTGGCGCGTCCGCTGGATGGTTTTGTTAGCCGCTTATCCGCTATCTCGCAACAATGCCCAAGTATTGTTCCCAACTATTCCATCTACCATTAACCCCTTGCTTTTCTGAAACATCATTACTGCAAGTTCAGTAGCAGGTCCGAAATCGTTGTCAATTGATATATCGAAGCCTTTAGCAATCAATAGCTCCTGTAGTTCTCTCACCGCATCACCAAATGAGCCTCGCCGTAATACCACGGTGTTGCCACCCTCGTTAATTGAAACTCGGATTCCTTCAATATTGGCAAGAGCGGTCTTAGCCTTTTGAAGATATTCTCGCCTATCTTCTAATCCATTTAGCCCGCCATTCACGAGTTTGGTTGCGCTTATCAAGTCATCTCGATCAGCTGGAACATTTATTTTGCGCATTTTCCAGTATTCGCAAGCGATCTTTAACGAAGTTACTGGTTCGGCTGCCAGTTCTGGATTATCTTCTAACGCTAAACCCAGTATGCCACCGATTTTTTTATAATTTGCACGACCCGTCAGTTGGATTAAACCTCGCCCTTTGTAGCGTTTTCCGTCGCCTTTCTTAGTATTTCCAAGATCTTCTCGTCCTTCATATGCCGCACCTGATGCAAATTCTTCTGTAGTGCAAAATCCTGCACATTCATGAGTGACTTGCCCCATAAAATGAGCGATGCGCAATTTTGTATTAATACCGTAGTTATCCAATGTTGAGGAAAAAGTGCCTGATATTGCTCCAACGATGCGAGCCTGAGCTTCGGCTTTAGAACCAGAAAGTCGTGGTGCAACAGCCAAAATAAAATTTCCGTCAATTGGAATCATGTTTTTTGCCTTTTTCGTTTGGTTGTTGGAACAGATGCGCGCAATTTTGATCGGCTAACGCTTTCTCCAGCTGACGTTTTGGTCTACGCTCCGCTTTGTGCATTCGCTACGCTCATTGTTGCACAAAGCTCCACTCTAACCAAAACGTCAGCTGGAGAAATTTGTTAGGCATTTACTTTATTTGCTCCGAATTTAGACTCAACATCCCGTTTTATAGCCCCCGAAACACGTTTCATATTTGCAATACATTCGGAAAAATACGTTTCATTTACCTCTATCTTCCCTCCTAGTTCAGCTCGCGCCTTATCACCAGATTTTGATAGATAGAGTTCGTTAGCAATATTCCCATTGTGGACAACTAAATCCCTCGTTGCCGATATTTCATAGTATTCTAGAAAGCAGGGATCTTCCTGGCAGCTCAACATATTAGAAAAATATGACATATAGATGCTTGGCCGTTGGCGAAAGACATTTGACACATGATCATCTATTATTTTTTGAATCAGTTGCTCTTTACCTTCGCTTTCAAGAATCGTATTTACCTCAATTTTTGCACATGGTGGAATACCTTGATGCTTCTCAGAAATCCGAATTGGATAATGAATAAAATACTCTGATAAAACATCCGCTAGAAACCACTCGAATTTCGCTACGGCGCTAACAAGAAAAGTTTCGTACAGACCACTTTCTCTAAAACCGTTATATATGCTCTTTAACTCTAAGTCTGTTCTCTTTGCAAACTTTCCCTTTTTCTTAGACGGCACATAGTAACGCCGATCCTTATTCGAATTGTTATTTTCATAGCTGGATTGTTCGCTCTCAAGCAATGGAATTACTTGCGCCAAGAAGATATGCGAATCATTTAAAACGCGAATGATACCATTCTGTAACTTATATATTTTTTTAGCTAATTTTGGATTCGCCATTTGTATGCCTAACGACCAAGCTCAGCCGTGGAAGGCCGCGCCGCGGCCTGACGTCGGCTGGAGCGACGTGTTATAGCGACACAATGTTAGGCATCCTTTGCGCTAATAACATTGTTACAAAGATCAAAGAATCTTGGTATCAAGGCATCATGACACTCACCTATAAAAGCGATAGCATCTTGTCTTGGAACAACTTGCTCCTGATACACAATTTTTCCGCCATTTACGAGCGATGGGCATTTGAAGCTGTACTCTTCAAACTCAATGCTTTTATAAGTGTTTGCGATCCTGATAAGGTGTTTGTGTTTCGTGGTGTTGACATACCCCTTCACCTTGTTAAAGGTTGAGTCGAGCATAAAGTCTCGCAAAGGATCCCGAAAACAGTAGTCTTTATATTTTTCAATAAATCTTTCATTCCATTTTATTTCGGTTGAATCTGGGTTGTCATGGACAGGAATAAACAAGTTCAAGAGATATGGGAATGAGTAAAGCACGGCATGCAAACTATTTAGAAAAGCAACAATATTCGCTTCATATACATACCTAACTGTAACGTTTTCACCTTTTCTCCGATATTGAGAAATTCTGTCAAACATTAAATCGACATTTTCCGTCGAACTCACCAGATTGAAGTGATGATACTGGCAATATTGGAGCCAACGGTATATCGATTGACTGGACACCTCAATTTTTTGGATGATGTCCCCATTCCCTGGCCCAAGCTCTCGCTTCCGCAGTCCTAAAAATTTCTGAATATCGATTTGATTAGTCATGATTTAGTGAAGCGCATTCTAAGCTATGACTAGAATTATACGTCCGAAATGACGCAATATATTACGTCACAAATGAAACCTAACACGGAAAGTTGCATGCTATCTCCTTCATTTTTTTGATAATACGCTGATTTGGTTTTTATCATATCAAACTTTGTTATATCAACAAACAAGTCCGATGAATAGACCTGTAGAAAACAATTGTAGAGACCCCCCTGTCGCTTGAATACTATAATCCTAAAAACCTCAGTTGACCGTTATCCGCGAT
>CAZDFM010000411.1:0-3396 GCA_964504465.1 uncultured Pseudobdellovibrionaceae bacterium
ATTATTGATGAGACTTTGCTTCAACAAAAGATGCTCCCTGAGTTTTATATGTTTCAAGATCTTTTTGAATCGTGGGGCTGGAAAGCTCTTATTGATGATTATCAAAACTTTCAATTTGACGGAAAAAATCTCATTCATAAAGACGGAGAAAAAATCTCTTTTCTTTACAATCGACTGAATGACTTTTACCTTGCTCGACCTGAGTCTGCAGCACTTCGTGCCGCTTATTTATCAAAAGGTGTCATCATGTCGCCGCAGCCGCGCGATTATCAAAGACTCGCTGACAAGCAGCGCCTCGTTGATTGGAGTCATCCCGAATTTTGGCAACGACTGGCATCTCCTGATGAACAAGACGTGATCAACCAAGTTCTCTTAAAAAGTTTTGTGCCGAGTGATTTCGAAAGCATCGAAAAGCTTTGGTCGCAACGAAAGCGTTTCTTTTTTAAGCCACTTCGAATGTATGGAGGCAAATCCGCATTCAAAGGCGCCAATGTCTCTAAGCCGACTTTTGAAAAAATCTTTGCCGACAATAAAAGTATGATCCAAGAGTTCTGCGCGGCACCCAAATTTTTAGACGCCAAAAAAGTCGAATGGAAATACGATCTGCGCTTTTACGTCTACCGTGATCAAGTCCATCTTGCAGTGGGACGCGCATATCAAGGCCAAGTCACTAACTTCAGCACTCACGGCGGCGGATTCTGCCTAGTAAAGTTCGTCGACTAAATTAGAATGTCTTCGTAAAAAGCTCCGCGTTCGAGTTTTTCATCCCAGAGATGGATTTCTAAAACCCAAAGATGAGGTTTGGGAACTTTGCTAAAGGTAAAGAGCGGTTTTGTCGTGTGTACGCGGTGAGGAAAGTCACTTAAACGATGGCCTGCCATCTTAGGGTTCAATTTGTAACCAAATTTGGCGGCGGCGTCTTCGGCGAACTTTAAGAGTTGTTTACCCGTAAGTTGTTTAGATCTCCATTCGTCTGCGACTTGATCAAATACTACTTTATTGGCATCCACTAGACGCTGATACTCGTCGCGCCCTTTTCCTCCAATAATAAAGGTTCTTCCGAAATCGGCCTCATGTTTATTGATGATAGGGCCTAAATCGACAAAGCAGAGCTCTCCCGCTTCGCAAACAATCGAGGAGTCAGGTTTTTCGCTGAAATCTTTGAGAGTATCCTTACCAATTCTAAATTTACTTCCATGCCAAAACTTACGTATGCCGTGGTGTTTGTAGGCTTCGATAACAAGTCTTTGTCCGTCTTTTTCGGTCATTCCCGGCTCAACACGTTCAATGATTTCGTTAGTAACAGCTATACAAATTTGTTGAGCTTCTAAGTAGGTTTCGAGATGAAAATTCTCGCCAATATTTTCGTAGTTTTTTTCGACATCCATGTGAGTTCTCCTCTGACAGAGCATTTTTATCACAGTTTTTGGATAACGGTAGAGAGAAGCTTTCCGTTAGTCGTGAATTGGTCCAGTTTTAGTTTAGTCTCAGAGTCATACAGACGATAGGTATGTGAGGGGTAATTCAACCTAGGCAATTTCACAAGGAAGACGGCAACTTGAGTCAAAAAAACATTGCGTTAAAAGGTGTCCAGGCACCCCAAGTTTCTGACTCGGTTAAACCAAACCGCGACTCCGAATATTCACAATTCGATAGTCTGGATGGTAGTCACCCCTGGGCTTCAGCCGTACCGGAAGGCTGCGTCCTCTACCCTGTAAGACAACTCAACTTCGGTAAAATATCATATTTCAATTTTGAATTAGCCAAAGAAATGGGTCTAATCGACAAAGACCACGCACACAAACTCAATAAAAAGCTCGAAAAGAAATTACTCGAAACTTTTAATATTCGAATTATTAATGAGTACGATACTGAACATAAAATTCTTTACCCGGGCTCCAAACTAAAGCCAAAAAAATATATGGCAACCCGTTATCTGCAACTTCAACACCCCGACAAACGAGGTCTTTCGTCTGGTGATGGTCGCTGCGTATGGAACGGGATTGTGAAACACAAAGGTAAGACCTGGGATATCTCATCTCGAGGTACCGGTGTCACATGCCTCGCACCCGGCGTTGTTCAAGCTGGAAAAGCACTTCAATCGGGTAACACCGATTTTGGATATGGCTGCGGATTAGCCGAGTTAGATGAACTTTATGGAAGCGCCATCATGGCAGAGATTTTCCACAACAACCAGATTAACACCGAACGAATGCTTACTATTGTTGATATCGGAAACGGTATGGGCATTGGAGTAAGAGCAGGTGTGAACCTCACACGTCCTGCCCACTTATTTTTGTATTTGAAACAGTCAAACTATGAAGCTTTAAAGAAATCGACGGACTATCTCATTGAACGTCAGTATTCAAATCAGCAGTGGAGCTTTAATTCGGGGCACAAGCGTCGTTATGATCTGATGCTCAACGAACTCTGCGAAAGCTTTGCTCAGTTTGTTGCGCAATTAGACCGCGAATACATCTTTGCATGGTTAGACTGGGACGGCGACAATGTGCTCGCGACCGCGGGAATTATTGATTACGGCAGTGTTCGTCAGTTTGGTTTAAGACACGATCTTTACCGATATGACGACGTCGACCGCTTTTCGACAAACCTCAATCAACAGCGTGCAAAAGCACGTATGACGATTCAGGTATTTATTCAGCTGGTAGATTATCTAAAGACAAAAAACAAGAAAGCGCTTGGGGCTTTCAGCCGTCATCCCGTACTGACTCAGTTTGACAGACATTTTAAATACTACACTCTCGATCATTTTCTTTACCAATTGGGTTTTTCTCGGCCTCAGCGCGAAACTATGCTCCAAAAATCACGCCCACAAGTCGAAGAATTCTTTAAGAACTTCTCACACTTTGAACGAGTGAAAACTTATCGCAAAATGCGCCGAGTAGCTGATGGCATAAACCGTCCTGCTATTTTTAATATGCGCAATTGGTCTCGAGAAGTTTCGGGATTCTTTTTTGACCACCTTGGCGATTTTGAATCAGCCTTGATGCAACCGCGCGATGCTTTTAACTTAATGCTGACTCACAATGCTTCACGCAAAGATTCACGTTTAACTCAACGGCTTGCAAACCGCATTACGCGTTTACAGATTCAGTATAAGAATTTAATCCGCAGGGCTGCACCAAATGAGGCTTTGCCAGAGTTACTTGCCAATCTTAGTGAGCGCTCACAGGTCATTAACCGAGAAAACCGGCTGACTGGTAATGCTCTCATTCATGTTGTTCACGAACTTATGAATTTTAAGAGCAAGGGTCTGCCCCACCCTGAAATTCAGAAAGCCATCGATGCTGTGGTCCAAACCCAAGGCGTTCACCCCGAAATGGGTAAAAACCAGGGCGGTCCAGCCCTACATCGCGGTTCTCAAACCTATCAGCT
>CAZDFM010000412.1:0-3386 GCA_964504465.1 uncultured Pseudobdellovibrionaceae bacterium
TCCTCGAGGAGGCATTCCTGTAGCTGCCGAGATCGTAAAAAACTTAAAAGTTCCGTTAAATTTGCTTATCGTTAAAAAAATCGGTGTGCCTTGGCACTTAGAACTTGCGGCAGGCGCTATCACCGAAGGTACCGAACCTTACTTTAATCATACTGTGCTTTCGCAATTTGGACTGACTCCCTCAGACCTCAGAGACGTAGTCGAAGAAAAACGCTACGAGATTTCGGCACTCAAAGAAAAATTCGGAACCCAAGAAGAAGAACTCGATGTTCAAGATCGTTGTGTGGTTCTCGTAGATGATGGGATCGCGACAGGCTCTACGGCGAGAGTTGCAATTCGTTTGCTTCGGCAAATGAAGGCTAAAAAAATCGTACTCGCAGCTCCGGTTGGCGCAAAATCAACTCTCGATAATTTGCGAGAAGTTGTAGATCAAGTCATTGCGGTTCATGAGCCTGAAGATTTGGTGGCCGTTGGATATTTTTACGACGATTTTACCCAAGTCAGTGAGTCAGAAGCCGTCGCACAGTTTCAGAAAGCACGATATTTGCCTAGAAAATCAAATGGCGAGAGGAGGACCCTTGCTGACAAGCGCAGTGCTCAACACTCTTCGTGAAGAAGCCCAACCGCTTAAAGATTCGCATGACCTTGAACCTTTGATAGAAAAATTAAAGGACAAGTCGGTTGTGATGTTGGGTGAAGCTACGCATGGCACGGGCGACTTTTACCAATGGCGGGCCGAGATTTCAAAAATCCTTATTCGTGAGCACGGCTTTAAATTTATCGCCATTGAGGGTGATTGGCCCGATGCTCAGCGAGTGAGTCGCTATATTCAGCACGGAGAAGGGCAAAGTGCAAAAAAAGTCTTAATGCAAAACCACCGTTGGCCAACCTGGATGTGGGCCAATGAAGAAACTGCGAACTTCGTCGAATGGCTAAAAAACTATGAAACTCCTTTTTATGGCCTCGATCTTTATTCATTTTTTGAATCCGTCGAAGCCGCCGGAAACTTTCTCAAACAAAATTACCCGCAGTTTAAATCTTTAGTTAAAAGTCTAACAGAATGTCTGAGCGTTTACGATAGCGACGGAGTGAATTATGCACGCTCGCTTGTACATTATCCCGACGGTTGCCATCGAGGAATTTTAAATATGCTCAGTGAGATTCATAAATTGCGACTGCAAAACTATAACGACGACGAAATCTTTGATGCCTATCAAAATGCTCTCGTGGCTCATGGTGCAGAAGAGTACTATCGAACCATGCTTTACGGAGACGAACGCTCTTGGAATATTCGCGACCGTCATATGATGAGCACCTTAACTCATTTACTTGAACGGCATGAAAAAGGAATCGTCTGGGCCCATAATACTCATATAGGAGATTACCGGGCGACCGATATGGCAAAGTACGGAATGGTGAACCTCGGCGGTTTAGCCCGCGAACAGTTGGGCGAAAACGCAGTGGCCTTAGTAGGCTTTGGTTCGTATCAAGGGCGAGTGGTTGCAAGTTACGCATGGGATGGAAAGGAACTTATTTTACCACTCCCCCCTGCCATAGAAGGAAGTTACGAATATTATTTTCATAAGGCTGCGGAAGAGAAAAAATCGAATGCGCTTTTTATTCTAATGGATAAAACGCGCCCCAATTATCCTCTTAACGAAGCTGGCGGACATCGGGCCGTGGGTGTAGTTTACGATCCACGACATCAGCCCGAGCGACAATTTGTACGAACTAAATTGGCCTCTCGTTATGATTCTTTTGTTTTTATAGATCGCTCCTCGGCTCTTCATTCTTTTGACGGCCACTTTGATCGTAGGCTCATACCGGTAAGTTTTCCTATGGGACAATAACGGGAGCGATAAAAACCAATAGCCCTCGATTTAAAAAAGACCTAAAATAGGGATCCCATTCAACGAAATCTTTCGGGTCGAGGTCATTCTTGAACAAACGAGTCCTTTCGGGTTGGCGTCGAGTTATCCGCATCGCTTGGCCCTTGATTATCGCCAATGCTTTTTGGAACTTACAGATCACGGTAGATCGAATCTTTTTAGGTAACTTTTCAACTGAAGCTTTGGGTGCCTCTATGGCGGCTGCCGGAATATTCTGGGCGCCCATGGCACTCATTCAGCAAACCGCCGCGTATGTGACGACTTTTGTGGCCCAGTACTTTGGAGCGAAACAGCCCCACAAGATTGGCCCTGCGGTATGGCAGTCGATTTACGTAAGCCTGGCTGGTGGACTTTTATTTTTGCTGCTCATCCCAGCCACACCCACCATTTTTGAATGGATGGGACATTCAGAGGTGCTCCGTAGGCTCGAAGAAGAGTACTTTATTGCACTTTGTTTTTCGGCACTGCCAGCCGCTTTAGTAGCTGGAGCCAGCGGGTTCTTTACTGGGATCGGAAGAAGTTCGATTATCATGTGGATCAACGGAGTGGGCGTCGTTGTGAATATTATTTTGGATTACGTCATGATATTTGGAAAGTTTGGCTTTCCGGCACTTGGTGTGGCGGGAGCGGGTTACGCAACGGGAATCGCGAACTTGGCGAGCGCTGTGTTTGGATTCTATTTAGTGTTTCGGGCCAATAACGAAAAACTCTACTCAACTCGTTCGGGATGGAAGTTTGATTTTGATTTAAGCAACCGCTTTATTCGCTATGGGCTTCCGAGCGGTATGCAATGGGCATTAGAAGGTTTGGCCTTTACAGCGTTCTTAGCTTTTGTAGGACGCATGCCTAATGGCGAAGCGGCACTTGCGGCAAGCAGTATCACGGTGACAGTCATGATGCTTGCGATTCTTCCGTCGTTCGGAGTGGCGCAAGGAGTATCTGTCTTAGTGGGACAAAATTTAGGAGCGAATCGTCCGGGGCTTGCAGTTCGAGCCTCGTGGAGTGGACTTCAGGTCATTTTTATTTATATTTTACTCGTAAGTTCCACCTTCGCCATGTTTCCAGAATTTTATTTAAGTTGGTTTAAAAATGCAGAACACCAAGCTCTTTGGACGGAGGTCAGCGTAATTGTACCAATCCTGTTGATGTTCGTTTCGGTGTTTATTTTATTTGATAGTATGAACTTAATCTTCTCGTTTGCTTTGAAAGGCGCGGGTGACACAAAGTTTGTGAGTCTCGTGGCTTTGACGTTACCTTGGCCGTTTATGGTATTACCTGCGTATATATATTCTTCGCACCCACAAGGAGTTTATTACGCTTGGGGTTTTGCGAGCAGCTACATTATGCTGATGGCCTTTGTTTTTCTTTGGCGTTTTAAACAGGGCAAATGGAAGTCGATGCGAGTGATCGAACAATCCGCATCTCCCGTAATCTAAAACTTTGGAAGTTCACCGACAAAAAGCTCAGAGATGGCGCCGGCATCGTCGGCGTCAGTCA
>CAZDFM010000413.1:0-3379 GCA_964504465.1 uncultured Pseudobdellovibrionaceae bacterium
ACTTTGAGCCAGAAGCACTTAAAGATCTTTCTCTCTCAATCAAAGAAAAGGGAATCCTTCAGCCGATCGTCGCCCGTAAAAAGAAAGACGGAAATTTTGAAATTGTTGCTGGCGAAAGACGCTGGAGAGCCGCACAGCTCGCGGGTCTCCACGAAGTACCGGTTATTCTCAAAGAATCAATCGACCAAGATGCACTTGAGTTAGCGCTTATCGAAAATATCCAAAGAGAAGATCTGAATCCGATCGAGGAAGCGGAAGCTTACACCTATCTGATGAAGACCTATAATATGACTCAGCAACAGGTAGCAGATAAGGTAGGAAAAGACCGCGCGACGGTTGCAAACGTTTCGAGACTTGTGAACTTGGTACCTCTTGCGCGAGAGATGCTGACGAACAATGAAATCTCGCTCGGACTCGCCAAAGTTCTTTTGTCGGTGACAGATCCACAAATCCAAAAAGAGGTGGCTCAGAAAGTAAGAAAAGGCCAACTGACTGTCAGGCAGACCGAACAGCTGATTTTAAAGCTACGTTCGCAGAACAAGGACGCCAATAACATCAACGAAATCGATGTCTCGAAATCTCTCGTACAAGGTGTAGCTGAAGAAATGCAAAAGCTTTTAGGCACCCGTGTCGCAATCGATTATTCACAGGGCAAAGGCAAAATTTCTGTGTATTATTACTCAGATGAAGAATTCAATCAGATTATCGAGGGACTGAGAGATTCATGGCAGAAGTCGAAATCCTAAAAAGATTAGAAACAGACGTAAAACCCGCACCTGTCTTTAGTGGACAGGTTACGGCACTTTTAGACCATGGAGCCTCGTTCGAGGGACGCCTCACCTTCGAAGGCACGGTTAGAATTGGTGGATCATTCAAAGGCGAAATTTTCACCAACGACACTCTCGTAGTGAATCCCGGCGCAAAAGTCGAAGCGCAGATCGAAGCCGACACCGTAATTATTTCGGGATTAGTAAAAGGTAATATTTTTGCGCGCCGCCGCGTAGTCATGCATCCGCCGGCGATATTCCAGGGTACAGTTACAACACCCAGCCTCAGAATCGACGAAGGAGTCGTATTCGAAGGCGCCTCTTATATGCCTAAAACCTAAAAGGCTCAGCCCGTCTCACTGAGTGCAGCGATAAATATGGTGAAGATTCAATAAAGCGCGAATTTCACTTACATAATCGTTTACATGGCAGCCCAGCTAGCCTATATGATACTCGCAAACAAAAATCATAAGGATTTCAATCTCATGGAAATTCTCAATGCACTGGGAGTCAATCAAACCGTCTTTATTCAATTCGGCGTGTTTGTCGTGGCCTATTTATTCTTATCGAATTTGCTTTTTAAGCCTTATTTTAAAGCTTTCGTTCAACGTAAAGAACGAACCGTCGGCAAAACCGACTTAGCTGAAAAGTACGCTTTAGAAGCAAAGGAACTTCAAGCGAAGTACGAGTCAAAAGCTCGTGAGATCAATTCACAATATAAAGTGATCTATGATCAATCTCGTGGAGCAGCAACTAAAGAGGCCGAACAAATCGTCTCTGAAGCACGCGCTCAAACAAAAACTCTGATCGAAAATAATCGTGCAACTTTAGCCAAAGAAGTGGCTCGAGTGAAATCCGATATTTCGTCTGAAGTAAAAGGTGTAAGCGCCGCAATTCAAAGCCGCTTACTCGGACGGGAGCAAAGCTTATGAAAAAACTTTTAGCTTTAGTTCTCCTCGTGCTTCCAGCAGTTGCATTTGCAGCAAGCGGAGCTCATGGGGATCATGATGCAATCCCAGTAAAAGCAATTATCGTTCAGTGTGTAAACGTCGCTTTAGTTATTGGCCTGCTTATCTACTTACTAAGAAAACCAGCCGCGCAACATTTTGCAGAACGCTCTGAAACTTTCAACGCTCTTTTGAACAAAGCTGAGCAAGCTAAAAAAGAAGCCGAAGAAAATCGTAGAGTGATTTCTCAAAAACTTTCCGCTCTTGAGCAAAATGCGCAGACGTCTTTGGTTCAAGCAAAAGACGAAGCTGAACAGCTAAGAGCCAAAATCGTAGCGGATGCGAAGGCGCTCTCAACAAAACTCAGCGAAGAAGCCAAAAAAACTGTCGACTTTGAAATCCTCCGAGCTAAAGAAGAGATCCGAAAAGATTTACTTCAAGCAGCTGTTCAAGATGCAGAAAGCTCAATGGAAAAAGGCGTAAAAGACCAAGATCAGAAGCGTCTTCAAACTGAATTTGTTCAACGAGTTCAGGTGGTGCGATAATGAAATTTTCTGGACTAGCAGCTCGCTATTCAAAAGCTCTTTTTGAAATCGCAAAAGACAGCGGACAACAAGATAAAATCTTTGCTGAAATCCGCGGATTCGCGGACATCTTAGAAAAAAACGCAGATTTCAAAAACTTCCTTACGAGTCCACTTATTCGCAAAGAAGATAAAGAAGCTTCTTTAAAAGCGGCACTTCAAAATGCAGGTCTTAGCGAAGACACAAAAAACTTTTTCTTATTATTGGCTCGTAAAGGGCGCATCGATTTGTTTGCTGAGATCGTAGAGTCATTCCAATTTCAAACGGATGAATCACACGGAGTAACTCGCGGGCATGTTAAATCTGCGGCTATTCTCAATCCAAATGAACGAGAAGAAGTGGAAAAAACAGTTTCAAAGGTCACCGGAAAACGCGTGATTTTAAGTTATAAAGAAGATCCATCCCTTATTGGTGGCGTTGTTGCTCAAGTGGGCAGTTACACTTTCGACGACAGCCTTTCATCACACTTAACTCGCCTTAAAGAAGAAATTAACAGGAGAACTCATTAATCATGGAAACTCAAATTCGTGCAGACGAAATTAGCCGCGTCTTAAAAGAGCAAATTAAAAATTACTCTAAGAATGTAGAAGTCGCCGAAACCGGAAGCGTACTTTCAGTAGGTGACGGGGTTGCCCGCATTTACGGTCTTGAGAATGCAATGGCCGGAGAGTTAGTTGAGTTCCCTGGTGAAATCTTCGGAATGGTCTTGAACCTTGAGCAAGACTCAGTGGGTGTAGCTTTCTTCGGAGAAGATAGAGACATCAAAGAAGGCGATACAGTTAAGAGAACTAAACGCATCGTGGAAGTTCCCGTCGGCGAAGGTTTACTTGGCCGCGTTGTGGACGTATTAGGTCGCCCAATCGATGGAAAAGGCCCTATTGTTTCAACAGAAAAGCGTTTCATTGACGTTAAAGCACCTGGAATTATCGCTCGTAAATCGGTTCACGAGCCTCTTCAAACAGGGATCAAAGCTATTGATGCCTTGATTCCAATCGGACGTGGTCAGCGGGAATTGATCATCGGAGATCGTCAGACTGGAAAGACTGCGATCGCTATCGATACAATCATCAACCAAAAAGGT
>CAZDFM010000414.1:0-3361 GCA_964504465.1 uncultured Pseudobdellovibrionaceae bacterium
AGTTCTTATTAGGTTGGACCACTGATCTCACTTCTATTTCAGTGGCGATGTGGTGGGCTCCCGTTGGGCTCGTGATCTGCGCCGTGATGTACAGTGGAGGGCTTCGTGTTCTCGCTCGTCACACTCACGATCTCAAAGCCTGAGGGACTTGAAGTAAATTGCACATTAAAATTATCAATCACAATTCCATAGGGACCTTTATAGCCCTGAGTTTGCTCAAGCTGTTTGTAAATGACCGGTCGTGGATCCAAAGAGAGAGTTGCCTCGATTAGGTTTTTGAGAGGTAGAACTTCTTCGCTTTTAAGTTCATTAACTGAATTTAAATCGGTAAGCCAAGTGATCTGGCGTTTTGGAATCATAGAGTTATCGATCCAGCCAAAATTGGGAGATGGGGCTAAGTCTTCAGCAATGTAGGGCTTGATGTCTAGAATCGGTGTGCCCTCAATAAGGTCGACTCCAGAAACCCAAAAACCTTTTTCTTCGACACTTTCAAGTTTAACCAACGAAAGACCAATCGGATTTGGACGGTGAGGTGAGCGAGAAGCAAAAACTCCAACGCTCTGACCTGCAAGTCGAGGCGCATGCACTTTGCCTTTAAGTTTGTGAGGTCCATTTTTGTGAAACACCCAAACTAACCAAAGATGTGAAAACCCCTCTAAGCCTACAAGTGACCCATGCGGAACCCAAGACTCGAGTTTAATAAAGGCTTTAGATTCACTGATCAGGACTCCTTGGCGAGGAGTTCCGAACTTTTCTTTAAAGCTGCAGTTCACAATCTGAGCGACTGTCTTGAGGCTAAAGGTCGATGCTTCTAACTCCATAGAGTTAAAACCAATGTTCGCCGAGGGGTTTCAAGGCGGTGTTCCCATAAATAAATCCCCTGCCACGTCCCAAGTCTCAAGAGGTGATCCGTGACGGGAATATTTAAACTGGTGGCGGTAATCGAACTCTTCATATGTGAAGTTGTGTCGTCAACACCCTCAACGGTATGTTCGTGCCAAGGCTCGCCATCGGGAACAAGCAAGTTCATAAAAGCTTCGAGATCGGCTTTGGCGCTTGGATCTGCATTTTCTTGAATCACGAGTGAAGCCGAAGTGTGCAGCAAAAATAAATTGAGCATTCCTACCTGAGGAAGTTCAGGCAGGACCGCTATTATTTGGGGAGTAATGTGCTGGAGTCCACGCCGATCGGCTTGAACCTTAATTTCAGCCTGCCACATCCAGATCCTTTATTCGGCAACGCTTTGCGGAGCCCGTGAAAATGCCCACTCACGAATTACCGCAAGTGCTTTTTGATACAGTTCATTGAGGCAATCTTCTGGAGTCAAGGCGTTCGCCTCAGCTTTAAATTCGCCCTGATTGGAAGAAATTTCGAGTTCGGCTTTGTAGTCAGCGCTTTCTTTTGAGATTTTTGAAACAGCATGTGACTTGCTGGGAGAATGACCTTCGAGGGTCCAAAGCAATTCTTTAGCTAAGGCTCGAAGTTCTGAAGTCGGAATAAAGCCTTCGAATTTCATGTCATTAGGCATAAAGGGCTCCTCTTTTAAAATGGTTTGATTGATTCATTTCGCGGCGTGACGCATCAATTGTCAAGGTGTGATTCGCAAAGAAACTTATTCCTAACTTTTTAATCTCTCAGTAAAGTCGTTTAGAGCGCTCTAGCTTAGTGCGGATATAAGTTTTGATAATATCACGGAGATTGAGGAGCAAGATTGAAGGCCGAAACGACTCTTGGAAATTTCAGCTTCGATTGCCGTCTGACCACTCCGCTTTATCAACGTAGAGCTAAAAGCAAGACCTCATCATTAGCGCTGCTTTTGCACGGCTACGGGCAGACCGGTGAGGATATCTTGAACTCTGTGAGTCCCTATTTGCCCGAAAGCTGGCACCTGCTCGCTCCAAACGGTCCCTTTACTTTTTTTAGTTCGAAGCAAAACAAGATGGTGGCCTCGTGGTTTTTCTTTGATCGTGAAAAGCGTCAGTATGTGATCGGACGGGAAGTCGCGATGACCGCGCTTGAGGCCTTGCTCGCGCAGTATGCCGATTCCTCTCAAGAACTGTATGTGATCGGCTACTCACAAGGTGCTTATGTCGCTCCGTTTGTAGGACTCATGCTTGAAAAACGAGCTTCGAAGTATCCTCAATTAAAAAAGGTCGTGACTCTCAATGGGCGGTTGCGCCACGAAGACCTGCTCTCGGCCCAGGAACGCTTTGAGATTCTGAGCCTTAATGGAGAAAAAGACGAGACGGTGGAAGTGAAGAATTGTCTGGAGAGCGCCAATCTATTAAAACAGCAGGGCTGGAATATAGATTTTCGAGTGATTGCAGAAGAGGGTCACGAACTGACTCCGACTATGTTGACGCCTTTGAAGGATCTAAAATGATCGAGACCGGAATAAAACTGATTTTTAAGCGCTGGCTTATTTTAATGCTCGCGTACAGTTTTGCGAGAGTCATTTTTTTTATTTATAACCAGAATCTCTTCGACCAAAACACATTTGCAGAAATTCTTAGAGCCTTTGTTCATGGGCTGCGCTTTGATACTTATGCCATTTTATGGGTCAACATACCGTTTTGGCTTTTGGCTTTTGTTCCAATAGAAAAATTAAGAGCACGGGCACAGAAATATTGGCTCAACATTGAGTCAGTTTTGTTTGGTCTTTGGAATCTGTGTTTTTTAGGTTTGAGTTTTACTGACGCTGAACTTTACAGGTTTCAATCGAAACGTCTTTCGCTTGAGATGGCAAGCCTGAAGGGCGATGTCACCAATCAGGCCTGGAGTATGATTTTTTACTACTGGGGTCTATCACTTATTATGATTGGGACCACATTGGCCTTAATTTGGTTTTATCCTCGGCGCAAAAAAATCGAGGCAAAACTCAACTGGAAAAGAACATTATCATTAAGATAAGTGACAATTTCTATTTTAGTTCTGGGAATGCGCGGTGGAGTTCAGCTTAAACCTATTAGACCCATTCATGCCTTTAGCGCAAAGTCTGTAGACTTAGCGAATTTATCTTTGAATTCAGCCTTCACAGTTATTCGTAGCGGCAGAACCGGCGAGGTCCATAGGGTTAAATTTTTTAAGGACCCCAAAGAAGTCGGCTCGTGGGTGACAAAAGATTTTGTGAAACGCCCCCCACTTGCCACGCACAAGAACGGCAATGCGGTGATTTTTATTTTAGAGAGCTTTTCACTTGAGTACATGGGGTGGCCCGATGGCTCAAAAGAACAAATGCCCTTTCTAAATGAGTTGGCCAATGAATCTCTCTTCTTTCCATTTCACTTTGCCAATGGCAGACGCTCCATTGATGCCGTGCCCTCAATAGTTTGTGGTTTGCCCTCGATGATGCTTGAGCCGT
>CAZDFM010000415.1:0-3358 GCA_964504465.1 uncultured Pseudobdellovibrionaceae bacterium
ATGAACTCAAAGAAGCGTTCGAGATCGTTCGTGAAGACTCAAGAGTCGGCGTGGTTATTTTATGCGGCCAAGGCCGTGAAGCCTTTTGTTCCGGTGGTGACCAAAAAGTTCGCGGATCTGCAGGTTATGTGGGTTCTGACGGTGTACCTCGTCTTAATATTTTAGATGTTCAAAAACAAATTCGCCAACTTCCAAAACCTGTAATCGCCATGGTTGCTGGTTACGCTGTGGGCGGAGGACATGTTCTTCACGTGGTTTGTGATCTTACAATTGCTGCTGACAACGCACGCTTTGGTCAAACTGGGCCCAAAGTTGGATCCTTTGATGGCGGTTTAGGTTCAAGCTATCTTGCTCGAATTGTTGGTCAAAAGAAGGCACGTGAAATTTGGTATTTATGCCGTCAGTACGACGCTAAGCAAGTGCTAGACATGGGTTTAGTGAATCACGTCGTTCCTTACGAAGAACTTGAAGCAGAAACTATGAAGTGGGCTCGCGAGATGCTTGAGCATTCTCCAATGGCGCTTCGCTGCTTAAAAGCTTGTCTCAATGCAGATTGTGACGGTCAAATGGGACTTCTTGATCTCGCAGGTAATGCAACTTTGCTTTACTATATGTCTGAAGAGGCTCAAGAAGGTAAAAACGCTTACGTTGAAAAACGCACACCTGACTTCTCTAAATTTCCACGTTTACCGTAAGGAATTATTTTGAGTCGCGTAGCACCTTGGATACAAGCCTTCAGGCCGAAGACTTTAACAGCGGCCATTGTTCCGGTCCTTGTCGGATCGGCAGTGGCGCTAGCTGAATTTGGAACTCTCAATAAACAAATCAGTTTGCTTGCTCTCTTTGGTGCGCTTTTTATTCAGATCGCGACGAATTTATTTAATGACGCCATCGATTTTAAAAAAGGTGCCGACACCGAACATCGTGTGGGCCCGCAAAGAGCAACTCAAATGGGTTGGCTTACGGGCAAACAAGTTATGCGAATGGCCTTCTTCTTCTTGGCACTTGCAGTTGCCTGCGGAGTGCCCTTAGTTTTTCGAGGCGGGGAGACGATTGTCATCATCGGTGTGCTTTCGCTGTTGATGGCCTATGCCTACACAGGTGGACCTTTCCCGCTCGCTTATTTAGGTCTTGGTGATTTATTTGTTGTGATCTTTTTTGGTTTGGTAGCAGTGGGTGGAACTTATTATTTACAGGCACTCAAGTTTTCGACTGCCGCGATCGTTGCGGGAATTCAAGTGGGTTGCCTTTCAACAGTGCTTATTGCGGTTAATAATCTTCGAGACAGTGAGCAGGATAAACTCGTGAACAAAAGGACCCTAGCCGTTTTGCTCGGACAAAATTTTGTTCGCTATGAAATTTTAGGTTTATACGTCGTTGCATTTTCGCTCGGCGCATACTGGTGGAGCAACGGTCAGCAGTGGGCCGCGATTCTTCCGATGGTTTGTTTACCTATGGCGCTTCGAGTGATTAAAGGCGTGTTCTTTAATCCGCCTGGCGTAATCTATAATCGCTTTTTGGCGCTGGCAGCCTTAGTGCAAATTCTTTTTGGAATCTTGTTTACTTATGGATTGGTCAACGCATGGCCAAGCCTGTAATCGAAGTTTGCCCTTACGAGCTTTTTTCTCCTTCAGGTTTTAATGCGAGAGAATCTTCAAGACGCCGCGGTTGGCTTCTTCGCTGCCAGTTTTCTACAGATCTCGTGGGTTATTCCGATTTTCATCCGTTAGCTATAAAAGACGACCCCGAACGTTTGCTTAAAGATGCACTCAGCGGAAACCCCGGATTGCAATTTCAGCAATCGCTTTCTTTGGCTCACTTAGATGCGAATGCGAGGCAGGCTAACAAATCTTTGCTTGATGGGCTTACAGCGCCTCTAAGCCATGCTCTTGTTCGAGACGTACTTCTGCTTAAAGAGACTCATCTCAAAAACTTTTATGATCAAGGCTTTCGGATTTTAAAGCTAAAACTAGGGCGAGATCTTAAAGCTGAGCAAGAGGCGCTTAGCCAGTTAAGAACTGCAATTGCGAACTTGGGGTTAAGACTCCGTCTAGATTTTAATGCTTCTAACTCTTTAGCCACGTGGTCCGAATGGGAAATGTGGCTCAAAACTCATCTTCAAGACTCAATTGATTTTGTCGAAGATCCTGTTCCCTGGGATTCTGAGCTTTGGTCTTCCTCCAAGCTTCCTCTGGCTTTGGACCTTGAATGGCATCAGGCTCAAGATGCTAAAAAAGATTTTTTAAATCGGATTATTTGGAAACCAGCATTAGGACTGGGTTTCGACGAAAAAGACTCCTCTCGCTGTGTTGTCACCCATATAATGGATCATCCGCTGGGGCAGCTAGGCGCAGTGTACTGGGCGCTTAAGAATAATATCCATTCAATTGGTGGATACTTAAATGGAGAGCAAAAAGACAGCCTCGGTTTTTTTGAAGAGATGAAGTCAGACGGACCACAACTCAAATTTCCTTCGGGAACAGGTTGGGGTTTTAATGAAAGGCTAAGCGCGCTTAAATGGCAAAGCTTGTAACGAATCCGCAACCTGAGCAAATCAACTGGGAAGATGAGTCTTCTTATCTGATCTACAATCCCAATTGGCCCATGCAGATGCTTCGTCGCCTCGAAAAATTGCCTGAAGAGCTAGAGAAGCATTCGTCACGTTTGTGGCTTATGACTTCGGGTTCTCAGGGTTTTCCCAAGTGCATTGGCCTCAGTAAAAAGGGTGTGCTCGCGGGCGCTGAAAGTTTAGCTCAACGTTACGGTTTTAAGGCTAACGAAGTTTGGCTTAATGGCTTGCCGACTTTTCATATTGGTGGACTCTCAATTTGGGCTCGAGCTTTTAAATCGAATCAAAAAGTTTTAAGTTTTGGCGAATGGTCTCCTAAAGAGTTTCATGAGATGTGCAATCGAGAGCGCGCTCAATGGACATCGCTTGTGCCGACTCAAATATTTGATCTTGTACAGTGCGATTTGCCAGCGCCACTTTCGCTTCGTGGAGTTTTTGTAGGCGGTGGTGCTTTAAGATCCGAACTCTATTGGGCAGCACGTGAACTTAAATGGCCACTTCTTCCAACCTACGGCATGACCGAGGCTTCATCGCAAATTGCAACTGCGCAAGCCGACACCCTTAAGTATAAAGGCGAGCCTAAACTCGACGTTTTAGAGCACGTAAAGTTAAAGATCGATTCGAGTGCGAGAGTAGGGATCTCCGGCCCCAGTGTGACGGACCTCGTAGGAATTTGCCATGGAGAAGACTGGAGCTTTGCGGACCCCAGAGATGAAGACGGTTGGTACTGGACACAGGATTCTGGCGAACTAAAACAAAATCATTTCACGCTTCTTGGCCGAGCAGATG
>CAZDFM010000416.1:0-3350 GCA_964504465.1 uncultured Pseudobdellovibrionaceae bacterium
ATAAGTCCGCCGAACAGATGACTGCAATCATCGTAAACTCACAAAAAGGCGCGGTAGCCGTTTTGGTAGACGACATTCTAACTAACCAACAAGTTGTGATTAAAAACCTCAATGCAAGCATGAATCGCCACGGGCTCTTTATTGGCAGCTCAATTTTAGGCGATGGGATGCCTTCGTTGATCGTAGATTTAAACAAAATTTTAGAGATGACAGTATTAAGCCGGGAGGTCCTCAGTGCGTGAAGAAACAACAGCAATCAGTGGTACAGAATCTAGATACCTAGAGATCACTTTGGGAAAAGAAAAATATGCTTTGCCACTACTACTGGTGCGTGAGGTTATTGCTCCTCCAAACACGACTCAAATCCCGAACTCACCGCCTTACTTTGTAGGGATGATGAACTTACGAGGACAAGTCATGGGGATCATCGACCTCAGAAAACGCCTCAACATCACGATCACGAGCAGTGGAGAAAAAAGATCCGAAGAAGCAGTCGTTATAGTTGAAATCGACGGAACATCTGTAGGCGCCTATGTAGATTCAGTAAGTCGCGTGCTCGCAATTCCACAAAATTCGATTCATGAACCGCCAAGCAGCGCTAAAAAAACGGCAGCACATGCAACTGGTATTTACGAATACAATAACGAACTTATCACAATACTCGCCCTTGAAAAGATACTCGATCTACCGGCAGTAGCGACGAAAGCAGCTTAAATAATGAGTGACCTGGTACGTACTGATGATGATGTCTATAGGCTGTTGGCTCGAGAAGTTTCTGATGTAACGGGCGTCGTTTTAGGTGAAAAAAAGCACAGCCTTGTCCAATCGCGTTTAATTAAACGAATTCGCGATCTAGGTTTTCAAACCGCGCTTTTATATTGGCCCTACTTTAAAGCCCATCGCGAAGAAGAAATGCCAGCCATTATCTCTTTACTTACCACCCATCACACTTTTTTCTTTAGAGAATGGGCACACTTTGAATTTTTGGCGCAAGAACTTCCCGGCTTAGTTCAGAAGTTACGTACCGAAGGCCGCAAAAAGGTAAAAATTTGGTCTGCGGCCTGTAGCTTCGGTCATGAAGTTTATTCGCTGGCTATGTTTCTCGAAAATAAACTCAAAGCCATAGCACCCGATTTTGATTTTGAAATCTTAGGAACTGACGTCGACGAAAAATCGGTGAAAATTGCAAGCAACGGCGTCTACAAGTGGGATGAAGTGCAAAAGATGCCCGCCGTCTATCTTGCGGGGCACTGGGCGCGCGGCACAGGTGAAATACAATCTTACGCTAAAGTTAAATCAGCTCTAAAGTCAAAGTGCCGGTTTCAGCCAGCCAACTTAACTCGTGTTTCAAAAGAGCTAAGAGCAGAAAAGTTTGACTTCATTTTTTGCCGCAACGTTTTTATTTATTTTACTCGCGAACAAATCAAACTCGTTGTTGATGAACTTTCTAAATTTTTAAATCCGGGTGCACACCTTATTCTTGGTCTCTCTGAATCCCTCTATGACCTCGACGTTCCGGTGTCCCATATTGGAAAATCCATTTACACGAATGCGAAAGCCGCAGAGAAAGCTCCTTCGCAGTTTAAAGCCGCTCAGAGCGCTTCCCCGGTGAAACCTATCGCTGGCACAGCCTCGTCCCCTTCTGCTCCCATGGTTCAGACGGCTCCGCTTTCTCCGATCCGTGTTGTCTGCGTTGATGACTCGCCTTCGGTGTTGAAGATACTCAGTAAAGTTTTTGAGCGAAATCCAAATTTTAAAGTTGTCGGAACTGCAAAGAACGGGATTGAGGCCGCGGCTTTACTGAAAACCGTAAAAGCTGACCTGATGACCCTTGATATTCACATGCCTGAACAAGACGGGATTGAATATCTGCGCACGAATTATAAAAAAGGACATCCGGCCGTGATTATTATCAGTTCGGTCGCTCGTGGTGACGCGAAGTTCGCAATGAAAGCCCTTGAATATGGGGCCAGCGATTATATCGAGAAACCTTCGCTCGATACGCTGACACAAGTTGGGGACGAAATTCTGCTTAAAGCTGAAGTTGCGGCTCGAAGTAATGTTCCGGTCAACTTTGCGAACATCGAAGTCGAAAAGTCCTTTATGCGTGAACTCGTTATTCAAAACGCGAGCCAAAAGGCGCTCGTACTGTTTTTTAATATCGCGGATAAACAAAAAATTTCTTATATACTTGGCAGCCTTGTTAAGCCTCATCCTCCTGTCTACTTAGTGGCGCAAGCCATGGACACACTCAAGGATGACTTAGCGCCTTCGCTTGCTAAAGAATTCAAAGTTGATCTGCAGACCTGGGCACCAGGACAAGTTATGAGCGAAAACCGCTTTTACTTTTTGCACCCCAGTGAGTTAGACAAAGTGACGCCACAATTTTCAAAAAAACCAGTTGCGCTTGGAATTTTAGGCCCGTTAAGCCCAAAGATCGAAGAACATGCTCGAAAAATTGCGACGAGTGCTTTGTTAACTGAAGACATCGGCACACAAAAAGCTTCGACGTTAAGACCCACAGGCCACGTACCGTACACAAGTTTTGCCTACGACCTCTGCCGAGGTTTAATGGTTGAAAGAAAAGCTGCATGAACTTAGTGAAGACCCTCAAGCGGTCTGACTTAATTGAGCGAGTTCTACCAAAAGGGGTGATGCTTTTTCTAAAGGCAGGAGCTTCCCCTCTTGTTGTATGGATTAATTCACTCAGCCATGACTTTTTGCTGGAAGCGCAAAAACAAGGCTACGACGAAGTTGTTTATCTCCTTCGCCCCGAATTGGACTCTTTGTTAAAACAAGCTATTAGAATGAAGTTTAAAAATAGAGGCAAGATCATCACCGAAGGTGCGCACACAGTACGGGTCTACGGTGAAGGCCGCATGCAGATCAGTCGCGAAATTCAAAAGTCAGAAGTTCCTACCGAGCGCCCGAGGCGCACTCAGGTCGAGGTAAAACAAAGCGCTAAACCCAAGGCGCGGTTAAAGGTTTTGGTTGTAGATGACTCAAGCACAATGCGAAACGTACTGGAAAAGTGTCTTAAAGCTTCAAATCAATTTGAAATTGTAGGCCTCACGGGCGAACCGCTTAAAGTTAAGAGTATGATTCGTGAATTAAAACCAGACGTCATGACTCTTGATATCCATATGCCGGATATGAATGGTGTTGAGCTATTACAAAGCCTCTCAAAAGAAGAACGTATTCCGACAATATTAGTAAGTTCACTCAGCATGGAAGAAGGCTCACTGGTGCTTGAAGGGCTCGAACTTGGAGCCTTTGATTATATAAAGAAACCAGCAGCCAACGAAATCAAAAAATTCGGTGAAGAACTTTCCGAGCGATTACTTCATGCA
>CAZDFM010000417.1:0-3348 GCA_964504465.1 uncultured Pseudobdellovibrionaceae bacterium
AAAGCTCGAGCGGCAACTGCGACAAAAAGAAAAACTTGCAGCTGTTGGGCAATTGGCCGCTGGCATAGCACATGAAATAAGAAACCCACTTGCAAGTATTTCGGGCAGTATCCAGCTCCTGGTTGGTGCTCCTGATGTCGATCCTGAAAAAGCAAAATTAATGAATATTGTTTTGCGCGAAATCGATCGCTTAAACAATCTCATTACTGAATTTCTTGAATATGTTCGTCCTGAAGAAATTCGTAAAGAAGCCATTGACCTCAATGCACTGGTGAAAGAAGTGATCGAAGGCATTCGATTTAATAAGTCTCTTCGACAAGATATTCAGCAGAAAGTTGAACTAGAGTCTAAGACCTGGATTTCTGGCCATCGTGACAAACTTAAGCAGGCTCTTTTGAATATTATTATTAATTCTTATCAGGCCATGGACATGGTCGAAGCTCCTAGTCTGTCAGTCATGACATTCGAAGAGAACGGAAAAGTTGTTCTTAAGATCACAGATGCGGGAGTCGGTATTTCTCCTGCTACGATTGACAGAATTTTTGAGCCTTTTCATACGACTAAACCTAAAGGCACGGGCTTAGGTCTAGCTATCACTCATAAGATTCTTGAAGCGCACGATGCAGTTGTTACGGTCGAGTCACAAGTGAATGTAGGGACCACATTTAGAGTGGAGTTTCCGGCTGATTTTGCGGGGCATCCCAATGAAGCGAAACAGTTGATGAGGGCCTGATTCCGCAAAGGCGGTTGAAATTATTCGGTTTTAATTTGAGAATAGATTCTACAGTAGAAGGGGACATCCTAGATGAAAGCAAGAATTCTTGTTGTCGACGACGAAGAAAGCATCCGCGAGTTTCTCGACATCATGCTTCGAAAAGAAGGCTATGAAGTTACGCTCGCCGAAGACGGACAAAAGGCGATCGATATTTTAGCGAAAAAATCTGTCGATATGGTCATATCAGATTTGCAGATGCCAAACGTTACCGGAATTGAGCTTCTTAAAAAAGTTCGCGATCAATATCCTGATCTCTTGTTTATGATGATCACGGCTTTCGGCACGACTGACACAGCCGTAGAAGCAATGAAGCTTGGTGCATATGATTATATTACTAAGCCATTCAAGATTGATGAAGTTCGATTAAATATTCAGAATGCTCTTCGTAGCCAAAACTTAGAGTTTGAAAATAGAAATCTTAAAAAAGAACTCAAAAAAGAATATTCATTTCAAAATTTGGTCGGAAATTCAGATGCCATGCATAGAATTTACGACCTTATTAAGCGAGTCGCTCAAGCTCCTACAAACGTTATGGTCACGGGAGAATCTGGAACCGGTAAAGAAATGATCGCAAAGGCGATCCATTTTAATGGTCCGTTAAAAGATAAACCATTTGTAACTGTGAACTGCGGTGCAATTCCTGAATCTTTGATGGAATCCGAAATGTTCGGTCATAAAAAAGGCTCTTTCACAGGCGCAGTTGCCGATAAACAAGGTCTTTTTGAAGTCGCAGATGGCGGAACTTTATTTTTGGATGAGGTTGGCGAATTGCCACTTACTATCCAGGTAAAACTTCTTCGTGCAATCCAAGAGCGAGTCATCCGCCGAGTGGGTGGTACTGACGATACAAAAATCGAAGTTCGAATTATTGCAGCAACTAACCGAAACCTTGAAGAGATGGTCGCGGCCGGAACTTTCCGCCAAGATTTATATTACCGGTTAAACGTAATCGGAATTACTTCGCCTTCGCTTCGCGACCGTGCTGAGGACATCGAAATTTTAGCTCATCACTTTTTGAAAAAGTACAATGAGCGCATGGGCAAAGGGATCAATTCGATCTCGGATGAAGCCCTCACGATGCTTAAGAAGTACACTTACCCGGGTAACGTTCGTGAACTTGAGAATATCATCGAACGAACAGTGGCACTCGAAGGTGGCGCAACTGTTTTACCAGAGAGTTTGCCTCCGTTTGTAAATACCCCTTCAGGCCGAAAGATGGCTTCAAGTCATGAAATCGAAATCAGCGACGATGGGATTGATTTAGATCGAGTAATGGGACAAATTGAAAAAGAACTTCTAGTTAAAGCGATTCATGCAGCCGGCGGCGTAAAAAAGAAGGCAGCAAAACTTCTAAATATTACCTTCCGTTCTATGCGTTATCGGGTTGAGAAGTACAACTTAGGTTCAATTGGTGATGATGAATTGGACGATGAATCTGCTTAATAGATTCGTTTAAATTTAAGTGTTTTTAGCAGCCATCCAACCGGATGGCTGTTTTGTTTTGAGACGTAAGAGCAAGCTTGCAAAGAGCTTATTCGAGATCAGGAGAGCGCGTCTCGAAATGATTAAAAAAACCGGTAATTTTGCCACATCAAAGATATTATAAAGATAATGGGGGGCAGGTTATGAAAGCAATACAAGTGGGCCTGTTGTGTGTTTCGGCCGTAGCGCTTTTGGTTTTGGGATTTAACAATTGTTCGCAGGTTGCATTTACTGAATCTGACAAAGTTTCAAGTGATGGTGAGGCTCTGGATGGAGATCCACAAGTGCCTCCAACTGCGGATGAAGCTATTGCAAACTGTGCTGATGCCGAGCGCAACGGGAAGCTCCTAACTTTAACCAAAGAACTTATGTTTGAAGATTCGAAAGACGACAGTGGTCGCGCGCAAGTCTGTGAATTCGGAGTGGGCGATAATTTGGGGCAAGCCGCCGAAAAACTACAAGCTCGCTTTGAACAGCGACGGGAGTTTAAGCTTCCAGCAGGTGCGGTGCTTTGCAAAATTAATCTCGATTCTTCGCAACAGCAGTTTCGCTATGATGATGTGTTCTTTCTCAATTTTAACAGCAAAATTTTAGCTTCAAATAACAAGACAGCAGTTCAAAGTCGTATTGTTCCTGAGCAGAAAATTACCTCCGAAGGTAGCATTGGCTTTTACTCTTACAATTGGCCAAGCTTAAGAGGGGCGAGCTTTGCGAACGTGGCCGACGATTACTGTTTAGGAAAAGATCAGGGACTCGGAACCTGTAGCTGGCCGGTATCTGAACAGCAAGGCACAATCCGATTCTCTTTTGAATCAGAGCTTCTGGCTCGCATTGGGTTAGAAGCCTTTGGTAAAACCCAAGTCATCAGTTTCGTCGTGACCGGGGATGATGACCCATCGCTCGACTGTTACCACGAGGCTCTCAAACTCTCTGTGCAAGCTAGCTATTACCTTGTAAAATGAGGTATTTGCAGCCTAAGAAGGTCTGGACATCAGGCTTTCAATGGTCTATCACTGGGAGATCGCAAGATAGTGGTCGCGTAGCTCAGTTGGATAGAGCAACAGCCTTCTAAGCTGTGGGCCCTTATCTTC
>CAZDFM010000418.1:0-1204 GCA_964504465.1 uncultured Pseudobdellovibrionaceae bacterium
GTTAGATGTCTTTTCAGTAACTACGGTCGCGCGGTCTTCAAGTTTTAATCCGCGGGGCAAAAGCTTTTCTTGAACCCACTGTGAAGTCGCAAAAGTTTCTAGAGTCGTCCCGCTTTTCGAAATAATAATGAAATGGGTTTTAGCCGCATCTTTTAGACTGTCCCATGCAGCATTTAGCACCAGCGGATCAAGGCTGTCCCAGACATGAACCTGAGAAGCCTTTTTTTGATCCGTAAAAAAGCCCTTTATAGCTTTTGTACCTAAGGCAGAGCCACCGATTCCGATTACAACGACCTCATCGAAATTTTTCGAAAGCTCTTCAGCTCTCTGAAGGGATGAGGACCAAAGATCGTCACGTTCTACCGTTTTAAAAAAACCTAAGTCTTCTCTTTTAAGGAGAGCGGCTCGGGAAGTTTTCAATTTGGAAAGATTCGCATCACTGTTTTTTGTATTAGAAAAATTAATCTCAATCACGAAATTGCTACGTCCTCTTCAATACGATGATAGCCATGCCATTCTTTGAGTCGACCGCGAGGGCGGCCATCATCTTCGTTGTACTCCAGGACAACATAAGTCAATTTTGTGATTTTACCAAGTGAAGCGATGTCAAGAGATGTTAAATCTGTCCAAGTTCCTGTATTGAAGTACTCCATGGACTCGTCCCACTGACGATATTTATAGACGTGAGTGTGTCCGAAAATCACCGTGTGAACCCGTTCGTCCAAAAGAATACGCCGCGCCGATTCACTAAGATCAGGAAATATCGCGCTCTCGAGGAGCACTTTCAAAATTCGTTTAAATGGAAACGAACGTCTCGCGTCTTTTGTAAAAATGGACTTAATAAAATAAGCCGCGAGGCTCACAAGTCCCTTTACTGTGAAAGAGGTCTCGTTAAATAGTGCCCACCGTAGCATTCTGTTGAAAGGCCGAATCTTGTCAACGTGCGGATAGGTTTGTTTTATTTTTAAAACATATTCTAAAAAGAAGTGCGAACCAAAGGGCAAATTCAGAATCGGCTCTGCTAGATCTTTCTTTAGAAAAAACCTGCGAGGATCAAGTCGGTTGGCCGCCTCGTGCATATGCCCGTGCTCAATGTGGACACCATCGAAGTAATAGACAATATTTTTGTAGCGAATTTTTGTCTCTAAGACTTCATTTAGATATTCGCGGACTGCGGGCCAGAGCATTCCTTGATCATGGTTAC
>CAZDFM010000418.1:1214-3346 GCA_964504465.1 uncultured Pseudobdellovibrionaceae bacterium
CAATGTAAGTAATTGAATTGCCCTCGCGAGAAGCAAAGTCTTTAAGCGCTTTAAAAAACAGCGCATGTCCTTTTACAATACGTTTTGTGATGTCTAAGGTAATGCTCTCGGTGATGACTGTAAGGTAGTGTCCCTTGTAATCGACCTGCAAGAAATTCAGAATGTCGCCGTTAAGGATTAGCTCGACTTCATACTCGGCGTAACGGCCGGTTGTATAATAATGCAAGAACTCAACGTACTTTTCATCGAAGTAGAATTCTTCAAGGCTATTAATCTGCCCAGATTCAAGAACTCTCCCTACTCCTAAATGAAGATCGCTGACAACCAGCTTGATTCGTTTCTTTTTCATTTAGCTCGCAACGTAAACGATGTTTCTGCTTTTTGCTTTTCCTTTGTACATGGCTTCATCCGCAATCTCAATGATCGATTGGCGAGTTTGCGCGTGATCTGGATAGCAGGCAAGTCCAATGCTGACTGTAACCTTAAATGCTTGCCCGTCTATCACAAAAGAAGTGCCTTCAATTTTTTTACGAAGTCTTTCAGCTACTACGACACTTGACACTGCGTCACTGTCGACCAAGATTGCGACAAATTCATCGCCTCCGTAACGAAAGGCATAGTCACAAGTCCGCAGACTGTCTCTAAAAAGTTTTCCAATCTCAACTAAAATTCTTGAGCCGACCCAGTGTCCACTCGAATCGTTGACCTTCTTAAAGTAGTCGACATCCAGAAACAACATTGTAAACTTTTTGTTGAGGCGTTTAGCTCTCGCAATTTCTCGATCCAAAGCGCGCGGTAAATAACGTTGATTATGTAGATCCGTTAAGTCATCAATAAGGGTTAAGCTCTGGGTATCCCACATCTGTATCGCAAAGTTGACGAAGCGGCTCATCATTTGAATAGCCACTTCCATCTTTTCGAGAAGTAATTCAATTTCAGCGCATTCATAACCACGAAACACGAGGTATCCCAAAGTTCGCCCCTGATCTGCGATGGGGAGCCAAAGATGCTGACAAAAATCATGGTTTATAACTGCAGGTTTTTGTTTATCAAAACTTTCTAAAGGTAGCTCACGCAGCCAACCAAGAGTGACAGCAGGATTTTGCTCGTTAAGAGATCTCAATCGATGCGATTTTTTGTAATCGACTTCTAGTTCTAGTGCCAAAGATTCAAAGTCTTGTTTTAAAAATCCTTCAAGCTCCGAATGTTTGATCCAGTGAATATCTTCGCAGAGCAGTCTGCCACTGAAATAACTAAACATCCGGTCAATGACGTGAAACAGGTCAATGCTTGTAAAAAACCGAGGATCAAAGCCATGGTCGTCCTGCTGTTTTGACCAAGTATGATGAAACTTCTCTACGACCCGTCCAGTGGCAAAGCCCGCTTCGATTTCGCGCAGCAGGCTGAAGGAGTCGATCTGATGGGGCAAAACTTTAATTGCACTTTGCCAAGGCTTTTCGCTTTCGGCCGCATTAGAAACCCTTAAAATTGATAAAGCAGGGAAGTTCTTCCTTAACGCCAGACAAAAATCTGAGCGTGGTTCAGTCTTGCTCTCAAGGATTAAAACTTGGCTAATATCGCCACATGCAATTCGGGTTGCGACAGTATCGACATCAAATGATCGAAGCCAAATTGTCTTCCACTGTCGTCCAGACAAAAGCTCACGCCGAGATTCATTTTGGGGGCAGAAATTGAGCACCAACAAGTTGACGACATTTGACAGTGCACTCATAAGAGGGGGCCTTACTTAACCTTCTTCAAAGGCTTGACGATCTCTTCATCACCTTCAAGCATCGACAACGCAATTCGTAAGGCTTTAACCGTACGACGAAGCATGTCTTGTTTATCTGTCAGCTGTTTATTGAGGTCATGACCTTTACTACGATAGTTGTCGAGTTCCATGTTCAACTGGTCAAACTGTCGCTTAAGATCCAAAATAATTTCATCTTTGTTACGAACCAAAGCTTGGCTTTCCATCTTCACTAGTTCGAGTCGGTTTTCTAACTCTCGTTCACGAACACGGATCTTCTGGATATTGGTAGACAGGCGCATTTCGAGTTCATCAATTTTTAAACTCAGTTATTATGCCTCTTTAGTTTTTGCTTAGATGTTCATATTAAGAATCTCTTTTT